>CAMCKZ010000015.1 GCA_945875545.1 Polyangium aurulentum
TCCAGCGATTTCGACGGCGTGCTTTTGGACGTCATGATGCCGAACATGACCGGGCCCGAGGCCGCACGAATCATGCGTGTGGATCATCCGCACGGAACCTTGCCGATTGTGATGGTCACAGCGAAAAGCAGGCCCGAAGACGCGGCGATCGGCCTCGAAGCCGGCGCGAGCGATTACGTCGGAAAGCCTTTTCATCGCGAAGAACTGCTCCAACGACTGGACGGTCAAATCCGATCTGTGCGCACGGCGCGGGCGTTTCGTCGCTTTGTACCGGAGGACTTTTTGGCGTTGCTCGGTGTGAGCGACTTCGCGGAGCTCAAGGCCGGCGTTGGGATTGAAAAACACCTGACCATCCTCTTCACGGACATTCGCAATTTCACCACTTTGAGTGAGCGCCTGGGCCCCGAGGCCACCTTTCGCTTTGTGAACGGCTGTTTCAGTCGGTTTGAGCCGGTTATTCGCGCCCACGGCGGTTTTATTGATAAGTTTATCGGAGATGCGGTCATGGCCATCTTTCCCGGCGACGCGGAAAACGCCGTGCACGCGGCGGCGGATTTGCAAAAAGAGGTTGCCAACTACAATGCCGCCAAAGCCGGCGCGAAGTCGCCGTTGGCCATTGGCATTGGCGTGCACCGAGGGCCCGTCATGATTGGCACCGTCGGCGATGCGGATCGGATGGAGGTGACGGCTATCGGCGACACGGTCAATGTGTCCGCGCGGCTCGAATCGCTGACGAAAGCCCTCGGCGTCGTGGCGCTGGTGAGCGAAGAAACGCTGGAACATGCCCCGCGGGAACTTCGCCGCGCGCTGCGGCGTGTGGGAGCTGTACGGGTCAAAGGGCGAGAAGTGCCCATCGATCTTTTCGAGATTTTGGACTGCGTGGCAAGTGCGGACGAGCGGGACCAAAAAGAGGCAACCCGCGACCGTTTTCAAACGGGATTAATCGCTTATATGCAGGGCGACCTGGGCCGCGCGCAGGTGCATTTTGAGGCAATTTGCGAGGCCGCGCCCCTCGATAAGGTTGCAAAGGTCTATCTCGCGCGGGTGAAAGCGTACCAAATCACCGGGCTGCCGCCGCACTTCGACGGCGACCTCGGGCAGATGTAGGGCGCGGCAACGCTGAACACGCTGCCATCCGGCGCGACGCGCTGCAGGAATGCGCGCGGCTCGACGCGGAGATCGCCCGCCTGCGTGCCACCGCCGCGAAGCAGATGGCGCGGCGTGTGGAGTTGAACCTCCAGTTGAAACAACTCGAATCCCGCCTCGCCGAAGCCGCAGAAGCATGATGAACCACGAAATACACGAACCACACGAAAAACTCCTGTTTAAGGATGAGGTGTATGCCATTCAAGGTGCAGTCTTTGAGGTTTACCGGGAGATGGGCCGCGGCTTCTTGGAAGCGGTTTATCAAGAGTGTTTGGAAAAAGAACTGCGCCTTCGTGGCATTCCATTTGTCGCCCAGCAGGAACTGAAGCTCACCTACAAAGGCGAGGCGCTGGAGCAGACCTACAAGCCGGACATCATCTGCTACGGGCAAATCATTCTGGAACTCAAAGCCGTAAAGGCCCTCGCACCGGAGCATCAGGCACAGATGCTGAACTATCTCAATGCCACGGGACACCGGCTCGGCCTTATCATCAACTTCGGCCATCACCCCAAGGTGGAAATCGAACGCTTCGCCCGCTAGAGAAAAGATTAGAACCACGAAATACACGAAATACACGAAAACGGAAGGAGAGGGAAAGGAAGGTCTGTTTCCCCAATCTAAAGCAAAACTTTCTGATCCCCTTTCGTGTATTTCGTGCCTTTCGTGGTTAAAAAAGGAAATCACCATGAAGAACCTGACCGCCAACGACCCCGAAACTCAATGGCCCGACATCGTCTCTGCGAACCTCGCCGCGCTCCGGGCCGTCTTCCCCGAACTCATCACCGAGGGGCTTGCTGACCTTAAACGGCCCGCACAGAGCCAGCATCGCCCGAATCGTTGCTCGCGGTCAATATTCTTTCGTGGCGGCGGGCCTCGGTGTGGGGCCTCTCGCCACGCGTCCCAAGGTCCGAACAGAACTGCACCGCGCACACGTACAGCACACGTGCAACACACGTGCAACACACGTGCAACACACGTAGCACACCCGTCACACCGACCTCCCACGGACCGAGTGTCTTAACGGTTCAAGCGCTCGCGGCAGTGGGCCAGATTGGCCTCGACCCGCGGCCGATCGCCGGGAGGTACGACGCCCGCGAGGAGCTTTTCGCTGGCCGCGCGCGCCTCTTCGTACGCCCCCACCCAAAAAGCCGCGACGGACACTTCGTCGAGGGCGCGCCATGCGTACACGCTTTCGTCGATGAACAAAATGTCCCCGGGCCTTCCGAGCGATGCCGCAGCCCGCGCACATACAAGGGCTGTACCAAATCGCTTCTGCCGTCGGCAAAGCGAGGCGGCCGCGTGGAGAGGTTCGGCGCGGGTTGGCCGACGGTCAAAGGCGCGCAAATACCCTGCGATTGCCTCGTCAACTTTGCCGAGGGCTTCGTCCATCGCGGCCACTTGGTACTGGGCGTACCACGCTTCTTCCTCGAAGCCGCCCATGCCCGCGCGCTGCGTGTAGAATACAAGTGCCCGCTCGGGCCGGCCGCCGTCGCGGTAGCTTTGCGCGAGGTAAAATACGTACCGCGCGCTCGTGGGCTCGTCGATGAGTGCGCTCTCCAAGACCACCGCGTCGCGCAGGTATTTCTTCGTGCCCTCGCGGTTTCGCGCCGAGTCTGCGAGCGAGCGCACGTGCCACCCGGGCAAAAGCGCCGCCTGGAAGCCGTCGCTGCATTCAAGGTACTCGTGAAGCACGCCGCACCATCGCCAGGGTTTTTCCAGGTTTACGATGCCCACGCGCGCGAAAGAAAACGACTCGCCCACGTGAATGGTGAGGTGGTGCGCGTCGCATTCTTCGAGGCCGCGCAGAGCGATGTCGGCGCCGGAATCGACGGAGAGCACGTCGTCGGCGTCGAGAAAAAGCGCGTGGCCACCGCCAGGCTTGGCCAAGTTTAGAGCCTCGGTGCGGTTATGTGCAAAATGCACCCATGGCCGCTCGTGCAGTTCGCCGGGCACCCCCGCGAGAAGCTCGCGAATGCGCGATTGGGTGCCGTCGGTCGAGCCCGTGTCGACGATGCACCACCTGGAAATATGCGGCCTCGCAGCCTTCAGGCAGCGCTCGATGACGTGCGCCTCGTTCTTGACAATCATGTTGAGGCACAGGCCACGGGAACTCATGGCGCGGGACCGTACCACACCCACGGCGCGTTCAGCGCGCAGCAGTTGGGATAGCGGCTGCGTGGCGGCATGGTCACGTATAGCGTATGTATGCGCGCACTTGGCCCCGCCGCAAGATGCTCCGCGATGACCCACGCGGTGCGTGTGAGGTGTCGCACTTGTGCGTCGCTTTCGGATCACGCCGCCGGGTTGCTGCGTAACGCGGTGCGCTACTCGGGTGGGCATGTCGCGCTGGAAGGCGCTCGGCGAGGGGTTTTTCTGGGTTTTTCCCACTTTTCATCGGTTTGCGCGGGTTGGCCCGGCCCTTGCACAAGTTCCATCACCCACCTCAAAAGGAACTTACCATCATGAAAACGATCACCCTCTCGACCCTCGTCCTCGCCCTCTCGATCGCCGCCTGCGGGCCCGGCGCCAAGTTGCTGGACTTCGACTTCTCGGAAGAGACGGTCGGCCAGCGCGGCGCAGTGAGCTTTTCGACGCACGAGGGGGCCTCGTGCCTCTTCGGATGCGGTGTCACAGCACCGCTCGCGGTGGGCGCCGTCGACGTCATCGCCGTACGTCCACACACAGCCGAGACCGGCCTTAGCCTCGTCTCGAGCGACCCGGCCGTGCTCGGCGCGACGGTCGAAACCAGCTTTACCTGCTGCTCGGGCGAGGGCGAATCGAAGCGCTGCGTGGCGCTCGGCGTTGGCAGTGCGTGCTCGGGCGCGAAGGAGTCGGTGTACCGCGTGGTAACCAGCGCCAAGGGCCCGGGCTCAGCGTATTTGCGGGTTCTTCACGCCGACGGCTCGGAGCTCGATCAGGTTCGGATCGCGATTGCCGTCCCGACAAGCGTTCGCCTCGAGGAAGCCGACGACAAAGAAGTTCCCGCCGCGGGTCTCTCGCGCAAGCTCGGCTCGCAGGGGTATTACAATGTCCGCATGCTGGACGCGAACGGTGTGCACATGCGCGCACCGGGGCTGACCCTCGTGCGCAGTTCGGACGTGAGCATCGTGGCCATCGTCCCGGCCCTGAGCACCGTCAACTCGGACAGCGGCGGCCAAACGGGGGGGCTGCACGCGTTGAAGGCTGGATTTGCGCAAATCACGGTCGTCGGCGGCGCGCCGGTCACTGTCACCGTGACGCCGTAGGCTTACCCTCGCCGTGAAGCTCTAGCGCCCTTTTCAGCGGCATAGACGCCGCTGCGGCTCACGCCGCCTCGCCTTCCGCTTCGGAAAAAGGGCGCTATCTAGTCCCCGGGGCTTCGCCCCGACGCCGCTACGCGGCTCCCCAAAATCGGCTCCCGCCGATTTTCTAGAGCAGTCCTCGTTCAGATACACCCCGATGGGGTCTAGCTAAACGAAAACCGCTCTGAGCCCCGCGTGGTTGCCATCCACGCGGCGCTTTTCCGTTGCGCCAGCTGGACCCTCGCCGACAACCTTCCTGCTGCGCGCCAAATCCCGGCATCCAGCCAGCCGAACCCCGGTGGACCGGCAGGCTAATCGTGGCGCGCGCCTTGTCGAAGGGGAAATACCGGCGAGCCGCGAGGCAACCGTGCGCGCAGGAATCGCAACTCCACGCGTGCCTTGCTTCCGATCCGCGGTAAGCTCCCGCGGCGATGGCCAACGAGACCGCAGACCTGCCCTCCGCATCCGCCCCCGCGAAGGCCCGTGCCGCGCTCGTCGCCTGGAATTCCGCGAAGGCCGAGAACTATTTTACCGCCGACCCGGACCTCGAACGGGTTTTGCGACGCCACTTGGGGCCCGCCGCGTTGGACGTCGAACGCGCGGGCTTGACGGCGTTTGGTGAGGAAAGCGCCACGGTTCTCGACGGCCTAATCCGCGAAAACAACCGCGACGAAAACTTGCCCCAGCTCCGGCGATGGAATGCCGTCGGAGAGCGCACCGAAGAGGTCATCTTCCATCCGTCGTACGCCGCGATCGGCCAGCGGGTCTTTCGCACGGGTGTCATCGGGCGGTACAACATCCCGGGCCAAGACAGGGTACAGCTGGCGTATGCGTACCTTGTGGCGCACCACGGCGAGGGCGGTCACCTGTGTCCCTTGGCGTGCACCGCGGGCCTCGTCAAGCTCCTCCAAGCGCGGGCGAGCGAGGCGCTGAAGAGCCAACTGCTCCCAGGGCTTTTCAATCTTGACCGAAATTGTCCTGAACATTTCCACGCGGCGCAGTTTCTAACGGAGATTCAAGGGGGTTCTGACGTGGGCGCCAACGCGGCCCGCGCGCGCCTCGACGGCGACACGTGGCGCATCTCCGGCGAAAAGTGGTTCTGCTCGGTCATCGACGCGGATCTCTACCTCATGACGGCCCGGCCCGAGGGCGCGCGCGATGGCACCGCTGGCCTCGGCGCGTTCGTGGTTCCACGGCTTTTGCCAGGCGGTGAGCCCAACGGCGTCTTCGTGCGCCGCCTGAAATACAAACTCGGCACGCGCAGCATGGCCAGCGGCGAGGCCGATTTTACCGACGCGCTCGCGTGGCCCATCGGAGCCGTCGACGGAGGATTCAAGGCGGTCGTCGAGATTGTCCTCAACACGAGTCGTCTCTACAATGCCGTCGGCGCCTGCGGCATCTTGCGCCGCGCGGAACTCGAAGCGACGACCTACGCGCGCCACCGCATGGCGTTCGGCCAGCCCATCGACCAATTTCCCCTCGTCCAGCGATCCCTGGAGTTTCTGCGCACCGAACGGCGATTGGCCGTGGCCGGCACCTTTGAACTCGTGGCGATCGCCGACCGAATCGCCCTCGGCACCGCGACCGACGATGAAAAAGACGTGTTTCGCCTCGTCGTGAACATGAACAAATACTGGACGTCCATTCGCGCAACGAAGGCCGTCCACGAGGCCATCGAGGTACTCGGCGGCAACGGCGCCATCGAAGACTTCTCCGTGCTGCCCCGGCTTTGGCGCGACTGCATCGTCCTCGAATCCTGGGAAGGTACACACAACGTGCTTGCTATGCAGGTGTTGAAGGACTTGCACCGGTTTAATCTACACGAACCGTACTCCAGGTACATAGCCGGTATGGGTGCTAGTGCCGCGACCCGCGAGCGCGCTGCCGTCGACCGTGAAGAGACGGAACGTGTGTTGCGTTTGCCGCCCGCCGCCGCCTCGCTGGAGGTTCGCGCGCTGGTCGACCGCCTGATGGTGACGTGGCAAACAGCGTGTTGGGACGCGGTCGAAAGCGAATCCGCGCGTTAAACAGCAGTGGCTTCGCAATACTACTGCATCACTACTGCATCACTACCGCATCACTACCGCAACCATCACTGGGCGATGGCCGACGTGATTCGCCGGAGCTTCTTGAGACCAGGCACGTACACTTCGTGGAACGTTTTATCGTAGATGCGGGCATTCGCGATGGACGGCTCCACGATTTTCGCGGTGGGGACCATGTGCAGCACGGCTTCGTCGATGCTGGCAAACGCGCCACTGCCGAACGCCGCGACGATGGCCGCACCGCGCGCCGCCAGTTCTTCTTCGTCGGGATGCTCGATGGAAATACCGAAAATATCCGCGAGTACTTGGATGATAAACCCCGACTTGGCCCCGCCGCCGCCGACCCGGACCCGTTCGATCTTTCGCCCGAGCCCCGACTCGAGCATGTCGCGGCCGCGCCGCAGGTCGAAGCCGATGCCTTCGATGAGCGAGCGGAACATGTGGGCCCGCCCGTGGCGCTCGCGGAGGCCGACGGTCATGCCCGTCTCGGTCGGAAATTGGAGCGTGGGCGACCAGCGTGGCCACGTGACGACGCCTTCACTGCCCGCGGCGACATCCGCGGCCTCCTCGCAGAGAAGAGCCTCTACAGCCACCTTGTTGGCCCGCGCTTCGTGCTCCAAATCGCGACCGAACTCCCGGGCGAACCAGCGCACCGTCCACATGCCGCGAAAGAGCATGTACTCGTGCGTCCAGGCGTCGGGTTCGCACGCGGGCGCGCAGAACCAATCGAAGGCCAAGCTCTCGTTCGGTTTGCGATCGATGAGGCAAATCGACGAAGCGGTGCCGAGGGACACGCCCGCGAGATTTCGCTGGGACGCGCGAACGCCGCCGCCGAGGGCCTCGGCCTGTTTGTCGCCGCCGCACGAATAAAACGGAAAGCCCTCGGGCAGGCCCGACAAACTCGCGAAGTGCGCGGTGACGCCGCCGAGGCGTTTTCCGACCTCGACGATGGTTGGAAGGCGCCGCGGATCAATTCCGACGAGACGATGAAGCAGCGTGTTCTGGGCCCAAACGCGCTTTTTGATGTCGAGGGGATACACGCCCGTGACGCCTCCCGGTGCCACGACGGGACTGCCGACCATTTTCAAATGGAGCCACGCCTCGATGGGCAGAAACCACCGCACGCGATCGAAAAGATGCGGATCGCGCTGACGCACTTGGCGCGGGATCGAACGCGCCAAGATTTGCCCGATGGTCATGTGCCGACCGAGGATGGCGTAGAACCAACGAACGAGGGGATCTTCGTCGATGTCAAGGCGCGCGAGACGGCGATCGAGCCAACTGATCGCGGCGCACGCGGGCTCGCCGTTTTCGAGGGTTGGCACCGTGGTCACGCGCTGCGTGGTGAGCGCGCCGCCGACGATACGCGTGCGATCGCCAATCCAACAATCGAGGCACTCGCGGATCGATTTCGCGACGGCGTCGAGGACGTCATAGGCGTTTTGTTCAAGAGCCCCCGGCGCGGGATTCGAAAGCGCGGGGTGCGCGTGTCGCCCTATGGAGTGCACCTGCCCATTGCGATCGAAGAGAATCGCGCGGGTACTTTGGGTGCCTGAATCAACAGCGAGGAATAGGGGGGAATCGATCACTAGTTACTTACGTGGGGTCGCCCAAGAGGGCCGGTGGCAACAGCGTGAGGCGCGTCGCGCCGCGGTCACGCATGATGAACCGAGTCCCCTTCCCACGTACAGTTTCCGTAATTATTTCGTAGTTTACAGCCTCCATCTCGGCCCGCACCGCGGCCATGCCAACGCCGCGCCCGGAGATGTCGTCGATCACATCGTTGGTCGAAATTCCCGACTCCCAGATGAGATCGGCCTCTTTGCCCACGGGCCAGGACATTCCCAGGGAATCGGCCTTCTCGCGCAATCGTTGCGTGTTGATTCCGGCGCCGTCGTCTTCGACGATTACCGTCGGCCCGTGGGAGCCCACAATGCAGGATACACGCAGTTGCCCGCACTCATCTTTGCCCGCATCGGAGCGCTTCTCCGGGTCTTCAATTCCGTGCGCGATCGAGTTGCGAACCATGTGCGTGAGCGACGCGTTGAGGGCGCTGGCAAGCTCCGGCGCGATCAAAATGTCTTTGCCTTCAATGGTCAACAGTGCCCGCTTCTCAAGCTCCGCGGCCCACCGGTCCACGCCTTCGACGAGACGCCCAATTCCCTCACCGAACGGGCGCGACGCGAGGCGGGCCGCAATCGACCGGAGATTCATCGCTTCGCCGTTGAGGTGCGGGGCCACGCGCTCCACGATCGCGAGCAACGTGACGATGTCGTCGCGCTGCACCGTGGTTTGTTTGAGAACGGCCGCACCCACCGGTGACGCCGCAATAAGCTGGTTGCGCGCGTCGATGAGAAAGCCCTTTGCCGTGCGGACGCGGGTCTCGACGTCGCCCGCGTGCGGCGTCAAAATCGCGTGCCCCATTTTGCTGCATTCTGCACGCAGTTCGCTCAGTCGCTCTTCGACGTGGTGGCACTCGTGCTCAAGCTCCGGCAGCTCGAACGCGCGCGCATCGCCCTTCACTGTATGCGCATAGCGGAATAGAAGCTCGACGGTGCCCGCCTGAATCGTCTGAGGGCCCGTCGTGAAGGCTTCGTTAATGAGGCGAAGGCGCTCCTCGGAATCTTCGAGAAATTGGATGAACACCTGGGTGCCTGCCGACAGGCGCCGCTGCATCGCCGCCATCTCGCGCCCATGGGCTTCGGTCAGTTCGCGGGCCTGCCTTTCGAGGCGCACGCGCTCGGTTTGATCGGTGACGAGGGCCATGATGTTCACGAGCTGCCCGTCTTCGATAATCGGGCGAAAATCCAAGGCAAGGTGCCGCTCGTGGTCGGTGCCCGCACCGAGAACGCGCTCTCCGGGTGCCAATTCTTCGACCTGCGCCCACGCACTTCCGGGAACGGTGAACGCGATGGAGAGCCACTCGGCGAAGGCCTGCTTGTCCGGATCCCAGTCGCCCTCGTCTCCAAAAAGAAGCTCGTCGATGCGCTTGCCCGCAAGTTCGTTGCTGTGAAAAATGACCTCCGCCTGCTTCGAATAGCGATCGTTTACTTTGAGCTCGCGGCCGAACGCCATGACGCCTTGGCGCATGTTGTCGAACAGTTGCCGCAGGTTGTCGTTCGCGCGCTGCACCTGGCGATTTCGCTCTTCGACCATGGCCAAAGCTTCATTTTTTACGCCGTCAAAAACCTTCGTCACGGCGTACAAAAACGCGGTCACCATCACGAGGTCGACGGTCTTGAGAATCGTCAAATCCTTCGGCGGCAGCAAGGTCTTGATGATGGCCTTGTCCATGCCGACGAACTCCGTCATGGGCAGCGCCCCGCTGAGGTTCATCGCGAGGATGATGACGTAAGTAACCCCGCAAATTCCGACCCACGCCAACGCGTGGCGGGCGTCGAGGGCCAGCATCGCGACGGCGGGTATCAGCGGCAGAAACACGATGGCGCCGCTTGAAATGCCCGATTCCCAGAGAGAAGGCATCGTGAGCGCGATGTGAAACATCGCCAAACCGGTGATGCCAATCAGGTCAAGATTGGCCGTACGCTTGTAGACTGCAGGCAATACCAGGGCAATCGTCGCCGCCAATCCTTGGGCTATCGCCACGGGGTAACTGCCCTGCGCCACATTGATCACGGTCATGATGCCGGCGAGGGTCACGGCCACCGCGATGAAGCCCATCATGGTGCGGCCGCGGCGAAGCATTTCGGTCGGACCAAGCTTCACCGACTCGGGCACAAATCCGTCGAGGTAGTGCATCACGCGCGCAGGAATCCCGGGCTTTTCCCCGGCTGTGGTCGCTTCTTCGGTCATGGCTTCTTTCTACGAGACGAGACTAAAAACGGAAATGCTGGGCCCGCGCGGCATAGGACTGCGCTGGAAAACAGCGAACGCCCTCGAAGCCTTCACCTTAAGGCGCCACGGTGACCGTGGACTGCAGACCATAGTGGTCCGACAGCGGAACCTTTCCGGCCACCGTGTGCTTGTTGGTCGCATCGCGCCGCATGCCATCGACGGCATCTTGATCGAAGACGCGCTTCGTTGAGACCGTGGATGCTGCGGGAAATTGACTCAGGTAAATGTGATCGAGCCAGGAATTTTCATCGCCATCGGTGTTCTGGTTGCCCGAGCAAAATGTGCAAGAGGGAACGTAA
Source organism: Polyangium aurulentum (assembly GCA_945875545.1). Classification (GTDB taxonomy): domain Bacteria; phylum Myxococcota_A; class Polyangia; order Polyangiales; family Polyangiaceae; genus CAIQDA01. Next base: position 10,628 of record CAMCKZ010000015.1, read on the forward strand.
TTCGGCGCGACGGCCTCGGTGAATGCAGCCTCAAACGTGGCCAACGTCACAGCACCATAGGACGGCACCTTCGCGTCTCCGATGCCGTGGGGCTTGTCTTCGCGCGTCGCGTTTACGTCGCCCATAAACACCGCGCGCTTCGTGCCACTCTTGGCCTTTACAAAGGCCACGACCTGCTTTGCTTGGAGCTCTTGCTCCGCGATCCAGCCGTTCGCCTCGCCCGCACCATATTGGCCCGTGTATGGAAAAAAGAACGTATCAGAGAAGTAAGCCGTCATATGTGTGCAGTATGTGTCCACGTCAGCGCCGTTGGGGAGCGTCGCGGTGGCCTTGAGAACGTTGCGGCGAATCCATGTGCCCGGCATGACGATTTCCTCCACGCCCTTGAGGGGATATCGCGAGAGAATCATCACGCCGTTTTGCCCCTTCGCGAAGAGGCCTCCCTGCACATTTTCCGTGCATTCTGCCTTCATTTCCGCGAATGTTGAGCTCGGCAAGATGGCGGCAAAACACCCGTAGCAGCGCTTGTCGTCGGCCAAGAGAAGTGCCGCCGCGCTGGCCACGCATTTGTCTTTGGCGCAGGCGGTCGAAGTGGCCGTCCCGGCCATGCTTCCGGGGATCGTGGAGCAATTGGTTTTCAGGCAGTCGAGGCCGTCGTTGAGGCTCTGGGCCGCGGCCCCGCTGCACGGAGGCGTGGTGTACGCCGGCGGCACCGCTCCGTTGGCATCGCGGCCGTCCGTGAGGGGCGTGAGCAGGGTGTGCTGCGTGAACGCCGAGTGCTTCAACGCACCCCGCGCGCCCGCCGCGGCGATGGCGACTTTGTCGGACTGGTTCCACGCCTCTTGAATGCAGAGTACATCGGTATCGTAAGCCGCGAGAGCCGTCAGGAGACCCGCTTTGCGAGCCACTTCGTTGGGAATAAACGGCCCCGCGAGCCCAACGTTGTAGGTTTCAAAGCGCACAGGAATCGGTGACGGGGCAGGCGCGGCATCGATGGTCGCCGCATCGGAACCGCCATCGACGGCGCCCGTTACGCCCGCCGGCGCGGGTGAACTGCAGCCGCCCGCGGCAACGAAAATAGAGGCCAAGATGGCGGAAAGACAGAGGTGGCGCATGGCCCAATGACAACCGATGCCCGCCGCTCCGTCAAAGCATTCCTCGCGTCGCGAAACGCACGGGGACTTGAGCGATCATTGCCCGTTTCTTGCCTGAGCGTTCGTGTGGGCGATGAAATCCAGTGACGCCCCTTTGTGCCGTCCGTTACCTTCCTGCCACCATGAAACTCGCTCAAATCGGTGCCCTCACGGCCACGTTGCTTGCTTTTCCGTCGCGCGCCGAAGCGCCGCCGGACCTCCTCGCGACGGTCACCTCGACCCACGTCCTCGGTTCGATTCGGTCCGCCGAGACTCTCGTGCGCAAGCTGTCGTCAAGCACCAGCGGCGTGAAATTTACGGCGATGGCAAGCCTGCTCCTCGGCATGGATCCCGCGATGGCCGAAGCGTTCGAGGGGCCCGTCGATCTGGCCGTGTTGGCAGGCAAAGATGGCGACACGGTTGGGGGCGGGGCCATCTCGATTCCTTGGAAAAAACCTGATAGCCTGCCTGGTATCGGGTCAGCCCTGTTCGACGGTTCGCGCCCCGTGCCGTTGTCGGCGTCCCTCGCCTTGCAACAGCTCGCGGCACCCACCATGTTCGGCCCCACGGCTGCATGCACTCTGCACCCATCGCCCGCGCCGCCCGGCTACCGACTTGTCTGCGCGTCAACAGCCGAGGCGCTCGCATCCCTTGGGGCGTACCTGGCGACGGAGGTCGCGATGGAGGCCCGAAAGACCGACGTCACGGTTCGCGTTCCCGTGAGCCGTCTTCTCGACGTGGCCGAGCGCAGTGGCGCCCTCGCCCAGCCCGATGGCAATGCGGCAGCCCTGCGCGCCGGCGACGAGGCGAAGGCGCTCGGGCGCGACATTTCAAACGTGGCTTTGGGTCTCGGTTGGGACGCGAAAGCCCTGGGAATAAGCTTCGATTATGAGTTTCAGAGGGTTTCCGCCACGACGAGCAAACTGCTCCTGAGCGCCGCCGATCACGGGCGTTCCCTCCCGGATCTTTTTCAGCGCTTGCCCGCCGACACGCTCTTTTTTGGAACCCTCGGCGGCTTCGATCCCGGGCTCTCGCGGGCCGCAATGCAACGGGGCGTGGACTTGGCGACGGAAGACGTTCCCGCCGCCGGCCAAATGGGCGTGGCCCTGCTTCGCCCGTTGATCGATGCGTTGGCGTCCAACGGTTTCGCCGCAAGTTTTGCGGGGGGCGTCGACGCCAAGCGGCAGCTCGCCGCAATCGCCGCGTTCGGCCAGAGGCGCAGCGATCTTGCAAGGGAAAAAGCAGCTCACACGCTGCAACCGTGGGTCGTCGTTGAGCTTGACGGATTGCAGAATGCGGGCCCGCTCGTGGGGTCGCTCCTCGCGGTTTCGGAGCTCGGCACGCCGTACGCCGGGACCAAGGGATCGAAGTTTCCGTCGGGCACTTTGGCGTGGACGTTTTCCGACGGGTCAACCCTCGCGGCACTGCCCACGAAGGCCTCCATGGTGCTCGTCTTCGGTGCCAGCGCGGCGCTTGTGGAAGACAGGCTCAAGGTCGTCGCGACCACCGGCGGGGCGGGTCACCTTAAGCTCGACAGCGCCGTTGCGGAGGCCTTTGAAGGCGCGCCGGCGATGGTCTTTGTGGGCACGGAGAAACTGTCTGAACTCGGCGCCCTTGGGGCCGAGGGCGACGCCCTAACCGAGACCAGCGCCGCCCTGAAACGCTTGGTGAAAATGACGGAAGTAGGCCAATTTCCAATGACAGTGTCGATCAAGGGGGCGTCGAGCGCGAGCGCCTGGCTCGGCTCCGTGCGCGTGGAAGCGCAGTGCCCGATGAAGGCGCTGCAGGCCATCGTCAAGGGCGCCAAACAACAGTCCGCATCGGGGCCCCAGCTGGATTTGTAGCTGCATTCTGCATCCAATATAGACGAAAAAAAAGAGGCGGCACCCGCGATTGGGGCCGCCTCTTTTTCGTGCGCGTCGTTTGCGTGAACTACTTCGCGAGGAGCGGAACGAGCGACGGACTCCTGACCGGTGCCTCGTCTTCGTCGTCCTCCGGGCGCGCCTCGCTGACGGCCGTGCTTGCCATGGCGTAACCTTCTTCGCCGTGGATGACCGAGTCGAGGCCTTCGATCTCATCGTTGCGGTCTACACGCAGTCCCATGGTGGCATCGATGACCTTGAGGATCACGTAGGTGACGACGACCGCGTAAAGGACGGACACGGAGACCGCGATAAATTGCGTCTTGAGCTGGCCTGGGTTGCCGTAAAGAAGGCCGTCTTGCCCAGCGGCATTGACCGCTTTTGTAGCGAAAACCCCCGTAATAAGCGCGCCGAAGATGCCGCCAACGCCGTGCACACCGAAGGCGTCGAGGGAGTCGTCGTAGCGGAGCTTGTCTTTGAGCAGGACGCCCGCGTAGCAAAGGCCGCCGCCGAGAAACCCGATGACGATCGATGCAAGGGGCGTGACAAAACCTGCGGCCGGGGTGATGGCCACGAGGCCCGCCACGAGACCCGAGGCGCACCCGAGGGCAGTGGCCTTTCCGCGATGCGCGGTCTCCACGACGACCCAGCCCACGCTTCCCCCGGCTGCACCAAGATGCGTCGCCATGAAGGCCACGGACGCGAGGTCGCCGGCCGTAATCGCGCTTCCGGCGTTGAAACCAAACCACCCGAACCACAAGATGCCGGCTCCGGTCATGGTCATCGTGAGGTTATGCGGCAGGGCCTTTTTTGTGGGGTACCCATCGCGCGCTCCGATGACGAGCGCGCACACGAGGGCCGACGCACCCGCCGTGGCGTGAACCACCGTACCCCCGGCAAAATCCAGGGCTCCAAGCTTGAAGAGCCAGCCGCCGGGGTTCCAAACCCAATGGGCTACGGGCACGTAAACGAGCAGCGACCAGAGGGCAACAAGCGTGCAGTATGCACTAAATTTGATGCGCTCTGCAAACGCGCCGCTGATGAGGGCGGGCGTGATCACCGCGAACATCATTTGAAAAGCCGCGAACGCGAGGGCCGGGACGGTGAGTTTGAGTTCGCCCACTTGAAGCTGACCGACGAGGCCCTTCAGGCCCACGTAATCAAGACCACCAATGAGCCCGCCATGCGATGGAGCGAACGCGAGGGAGAAGCCCACGAGCGCCCAGACGATGCTGACGATGGGAATGGCCACCATGGAATGCATGATGGTCGATAGGACGTTCTTTCGGCGAACCATGCCCCCGTAAAACAGGGCGAGGGCGGGCGTCATGAGAAGAACGAGTGCACAGCTCACGAGAAGCCATGCCGTGTCACCTGTGTCGAGCTTGGGTTCCATGTAGGCCAGACTGACCGACGAACCGTTTCTCAATTGTTTCGGCGAAGTCTCGTTTGACGCACGGCGTCTTTATCTTCGGAAGGCCGTATCTCCTCGAATTTACAGTGTCTTTTAGGCCGTCACCCGCAGGCTCGTGTCACTACGAAACCTGAAAACGGCGTGGTCTGCGGCGGTCGACCTAACGGGCTCGGCGCACGTCGTGACTGCGGCGCGAACCGAGATGACTCAAACCTGCGGCGCGGGCGCTGCTCAGAATTTCTTCGACTTGCGGCAACCAGGTTTCGTCGATGGTGGTGAAGCTCTCGGTGCGGAAAAGGTCGGCGAGGATGTCGAGACTGCCCGGCCCGGCATCGAGAAACCATCGGCGCGCCCGTTCTTGAACCTCTTGGGGCCACCGCGCGCTCGCCACGATGCAGTCGTTCGGAATGAAACCAAAACGCGCGATCGCCTTCACGGGCCTTAGCTTGGTGCCCTGCGCGTCGAGCCACTCGGACTCGATCAGAGCGCCCGTCGCGTCGTGGTACGTCGCGAAACTTGCGCCCAAATCCACCGCGCGCAGGGCCACCGCGTCGACCACCGCGTTGTGACTTCCGAAGAATTGTTCCGAAGCGAAACCCGAAATGCCGGCCCCCAAAAGTCCACCGCGGGCTGCCAAATACCCCGCCGCCGACTCGGGGTCGACCCACGCGACGCGCGGTAGCACATACGACGTAAGTGCTTCGGCTGCGTCTTCGTGGGCGATAATCACGCTCGAATAATGACCGTGGCCACCGCGCCTCGGGAGGACCAGCGGCACCACCAACTGGCGGCGAACCAGGCGCGCGGCGGTCACCGGCGGGAGCCACGCAAGCCCGAGGGAACCCCGCTCAAAGGCCGCTGTAAGTTCGCCGTAGTCGCGCGCCGTGTGCGCCGTTACCTCGACGCCAATGGCTTCGCCAAGGTGCCTGCATACTGCACTGAATCGCGTTTGGTACCCAGCGAGATGTTGGGCCCGAAGGATTGCAAAGCCCGTGGGCAGAGACTCGCTCATTCGTCTGCGCCGCCTTCAAGCACAGCGTCGGCGCGGTGCAAGGAAGTATCTGCGACTGAGCTCGCTTCGGCGCGCGGGCCGAAGATCGCCGACCCCACCCGAACGAACGTGGCTCCCGCCGCGATCGCGGTTTCGAGGTCGTCGCTCATTCCCATGCTCAGCATTGCGGGCGCCCGAAATGCGTTTTGCGCGGTGTTGAGCAGTGCGGCCAAGCCTCTAAAACAAGCGCGTGCCTGCGCCTCATCGTCCGCCGGCGGCACCGTCATGAGGCCCCGCAGATGCAGGCAAGAAAGCGGCGCGCACGCGGTCACGAGGCCCCCAAGGCCCTCCGGGAGCACGCCGTGTTTCTGCTCCTCGCGCGCCACATTGACCTCCACAAGCACGTCGAGCGAACGCCCGAGAATTTCAAGACGCTTGTGAAGTTCGTGGGCCAACGGCGCGCTGTCGAGGGTGTGCAACGTGTGCGCGTGCGCGGCAATAATCTTGGCCTTGTTGCGCTGAAGATTGCCGATAAAATGCCACTGAATATCGTTCAGATGGGCGAGGGCTTCCGCCTTCTGCGCCAGTTCCTGCGCGTAATTTTCACCGAAATGGCGTTGCCCGCCGAGGTACGCGGCTTCGATCGCCTTGATGGTTTGCCGCTTGGAAACCGCGACCAGCGTCACACTTCCTGGGGGCCTCGACGACGCGCGCTCCGCGTTGGCGATGCGTTCGCGCACCGCAGCCAGCCCTGCGAGTACGTCACTCATCGCGCGCTCCGTTGCCCGTCTTGACACGCCTTTCGACGTGCCAAATCATCGTGTCGCTGGCGCCGGTCAAGGGGCCGCCGCTGAAATCGCCCTCGATACCCATGACTGCAAAGCCGTTGTAATGCAGCAGTGCTTCGAGTTCCTGGGGAAAATACATGCGCTGCGCGAGGCGCGTTTTCCACTTGCGCGAAGGGTCGTCGCGGCTCGTGAACACAAAGTCGACGTACAGGATTTGAGAGACGTGTTCATACGCGAAATACTCTTCGTATTTCACGACGCAGCCGGCGGTCGGATGGCGAAACGGGGGCACTTTGTAAGCGCGCCCCGGGTCTCGAGCGAGGTCCTCGGGGGCTGGCACCGAGACGTCGAAAACGAAGCGGCCACCGGGCGCGAGATGGCGACGAACCCGCGCGAGAAATGCCTCCGCGCTCGCCCGATCGTAGAGGTGGAGAAACGTGTTAAACGGGCAAATAATCAGGTTAAACTGCTTGCGCAGCGCGACCTCGGTCATGTCGCCGGCGCGAAGTGTGACCCGCTCGCGAACCTCGCGCGTTTCGGCCTTCAGCTTGCGCCGGAGGGCGTCGAGCATGGGGGCCGAGAGGTCGATGCCTGTGACGCGGTGACCTGCCTGCGCGAGGGGAATCGCGATGCGGCCATCTCCGACGCCGTACTCCAAAAGCGCCTCGCCGTGCTCACGCGCGACCTGCACGTAGTAGGCGATGTCGTCGGTGCGAGCCCGGTACGCGTGCGCGTAGTACCCGGCGTCCGTAAAGTGTTCGCGGCGCCCCGCATCGAGCAGGGCGCCGGGGTCGGCGGGCTTGGAAGGCGCGTTCATCGTTGCCAGTATTACTTCGCAACTACGCTAAACAGTACGCGTGTTATCGGGGAATGGTTCCCGCGAGAACTTTGGCCTTTTGCGCGTCGATCCAGCGGATGACGGCGGCCTGGGTGGACTCGCTGAACTTGACTTTGCCCGCCGCCACTTCGCGTAGGGCTGTGACTGCGAACTTGTTCCGCGAGGCAACGAGAGGGGAAGCGCCCTTGAGCAGCTCACGGGCACGGCCCGCGGCGAGGACGACGAGGGCAAAGCGATTTTCTTCGCGATCGAGGCAGTCTTCGACAGTGACGCGCGCCATAGTTTCTCCTAAAAAGGGGGGGCCGAGAGTCCTAGTCGGTGCGAGGCCCAGGTGCAAGGGGCGTTCTTTGCGGCCTCGAAATGCCCCGCGCGCCAGCGAAAACCGCGTTACCGAGGTTGCGTGCCGCCGCCCCGCCGCCTTTGCCCGTGCCATTCGACCTTGCGTTTCACCGCGTGCTGCGAGCCATTTCTGTCGCGCCGGTGCCTGCCCTCGCGCCCCGAAGAATTGATGCGTTCGCGCTACGCCGGGTTTGCGTTGGGGCACGCCGATTACCTCGTGGAGACCTTGGCCGCGGGCCATCCGGACCTCCTCCAGCCGCGTGCAGAATACACGCAATCACTCGCGCAGATGCACGCGTTTCGGCGCTTCATGGGGCTTCGTGTGCACGGCGAGTGGGTCGACGGCGACGCGGGCGAGGTGCTCTTCGTGGCGCGCCTTTTTGAGGGTGGCCAGAACGTGGGCTTCGCTGAATTATCAAGCTTTATTCGCGCGGATGGCCGGTGGGGCTACGCGCGTGGCACGCTCATTCCGCTGCGCGAGTTGCCGTCGTCGGAGCTCGGCGACCACACGCGTGAGGGCTTTTTGGCCGAGGCCCACGCGCGCGAAAAGGATCGTCCGCGCGGCTGACGGTTAGTCGCTCGCGCCGCGGGAGTCCGCGCCGCTGGAGTCCGCGTCGGCGGCGCCCGCCGGGGCAGCAGCTTCGCGGGCGCGGCCCTCTTCGTAAAGCGACCGCACATAGGCGTTCAAAATGAGGGCTGCCCACGCGTCTGGGGTGACGGAGGTGAGGTCGCGGCGCCAGTCGGTGTTCCCGCCCCCGAGCTGTTCGTCCAAGTGCGTGAGGAATGCATCTACTACGGACCTCGGAATCGCGCGCAGCGTGGACGAAGTGATCGAAAACCAGGGAAAAGGCAGGAGCCGAGCGACGTAGACAAGGCCCTCGGGAAGCTCGGGCAGGTTCGGTTCCGCCAACACGAGCGTCTCGTTGCGAAGGAGGTCGGTGACCTCAAACCCGTAACCGGCCTTTCGGGCACCGGGGATGAAGAACGCGACGCGGTGCTTAAGGGCAGCCACGAAACACTGTTGTTCGAACTTGTCTGCGCCGTCGACGACGCCCTCGATGTGCCGCTCAATCGCGGTGCGCCCGCTGGCGCGGTAATCGAAGAGCACGCAGTCGCGCACGCAGGGAAATACGGGACCTACGCGCTGCGGTTTGCCCTTGCGCACGCCGAACCGCTTACCGACCTCGTGCCAACCTTTGTTCGCTACGCGGCCCTCAAGGGCGGGAAGAGTGCGCGCCACCCAGCGCCTTCGTTCCGAGGAAAGCAGCGCCATATCGTCGTCGCTCGGCCACAGTGGGGCCGCGTCGGCTGCCTCACTCGGGGCAGTCTCGGTAACGGCGGTTTCCTCGGTCACTTCGCTCATGGCGCTGAGCGTTTACCCTTGCTGGCGCGCGAGACAAGAAGATCTTCACAGAACGCACGGTGAGCGTGGCGCACGCCGAACCATTTGCATGCAGAATGCACGCTATGCCTCGACGGTGGCCGGCAGAAGTTCGTGGTGCACTGGGCTCGTATATGTGCTATGCGCGCCGGGTATTCGCGTCCTTAGCTCAGCTGGATAGAGCGTCGGCCTTCGAAGCCGAATGTCGCAGGTTCGAATCCTGCAGGACGCGCCAAAACGCCCGGAGCGGTTTCAAATAAGGCCGCGAGCCGCGTCGATGCGCAGCCTCCAAACCATGGAGATTGCCTCGCCAAATATTTTCGACGACATTTTGGACTGCCCCGCGCGCCGGTCGACAAACACGATGGGAACTTCCACGATCGGCAGGTTGCGCAAGGCCGCGCGGTACGTCAGCTCGACTTGAAACGAGTAGCCATTTGAGGTCACGGCGTCGAGGTGAATGGCCTCAAGAGCGTGGCGCGTGAAGGCCTTGTAACCGCTGGTCAGGTCGCGCACGCTGAGGCCAAGAATCGCCCGCGCGTACAGCGAACCGCCTTTCGAAATGAAGTGCCGCAGCGGCCCCCAGCCCTCAACGCCGCCTCCGGAAATGTTCCGCGATCCGATGACCAAATGAGCGCCACCATCGAGGGCGCGCACGAAGTCTTTGAGGTATTTTGGATCGTGGCTGTGGTCCGCATCCATCTCAAAAAAACGGTCGTAACCTTGCGCGAGGCCCCATCGAAACGCTTCGAGGTAGGCCGTTCCGAGGCCAAGCTTGCCAGACCGGTGCCGAACTTTGATCTGCGAATCTGCTGACGCGAGATCATCGGCCAGAAGGCCTGTGCCATCCGGCGACGCATCGTCGACGATCAATAGGTCGGCCTCGGGAAAAGCCACGCGCACCGACGCTACGAAGTCCGCGAGGTTATCGCGCTCATTGTATGTCGGTGCAATGATCAGCGTGCGCAGCATATTCCCGGCTCCGTAGCCCGATTTCGCAGGTCTCGCAAGGAACCCCCGCCGGCGGCATTCACCTGTAACCTTGCCCGGTGGCCCCCCGCGCATCCCGCCTCCCTGGCCTGTCTGACCCCACTACGCCTCCGAGGCGCCGGCGCGCACTCACGTCTGTCTCACGCGCGGCCCTTGAGCGTGAACTGCGGCACGAGCGCCGCGTTACGAACGCGTTGTCCGTCGTGAGCATTGCCCTCGGCGCATCCCTTCCCCTCGACGAACTGGTCGATTTGGTGATCGCAAAATTGGCCGATGCCGTCGACGCCGATCGCGCGATGCTTTTTCTTCTCGACGCGCGAAAAGAGGGTTTGGAAGCGCGGGTTCTTGACGAACAAGGGCGCCTTCGAACGCTCTCGGTTCCCATCGATCGCGGCCTCGTCGGGGCGGCCGTTCAACGGGGCGAGGCGGTCACCGGCGACGACGAACTTTTTGACTACGACCGCGAGGTGGTTCGCACGGTTGGCCGTGGTGCGCGGCCGTCGATCGCTACGCCGCTCACACGCCACGATGGCGAGGTTGTCGGCGCCGTTCAACTGTTTCGTCGGCCCGGAAAAAAGGCCTTCGACGGCGAGGCGCGCGAGGTGCTGGCGGCCCTCGCAACGCAGGTGGGCGTGGCCCTTGAGAATGCATTTTTGGTCGATTCTCTTCGCAAGCAGACGGTCGAACTGGCGGAGGCCAACAGCGAAATCGAGCGTCAATTTTCGGCCCGCGGCACGCTGCTGAATCTGGAGCGAGCGATGGCCCGGGCGTCAAGTCTCGAGGAGCTTGTCCATGTTGTGCTGACCGAGGCCATGCGATCGTCCAACGCCGAAGTTGCCGCCATGGCCCTCGAAGACGAGGACGTGGGGCGGCATGTGCTCTGGGTTTTGCGGCTTCAAGACTCCGCCCCCGAGACATTCGAATTGCGCGCCGGCCAGGGCATTATTGGCAGCGTAATCGCAGCCGGGGCGACCATCGTCGCGAACCGCGCAAACGATCCGCGCTCCGATCCGTCGCTCGATGAAGCGGTCGGTGTTCGCACGCGCAACGCCTTGGCGGTGCCCCTCGAGGGCAGTCACGCCGCAGAGTGTTTGGGGGCAGTTGCAGTCTACAACAAAGCGGACAAAAAGGGTTTCGATCGGCAAGACATCGCCTCGATGGAACTCATCACGGCAAACGCCTCGACGGCCGTCCGTCTGCGCCTTGCACGCGAGGGTAAAGAGCGCGAAAATCGCCTGGCAACGATCGGCGGTCTTCTTTCCGGGGTGCTCCACGACATGCGCACGCCGCTCGCGGTCGTGAGAACAAGCCTCGATCTCCTCGCTTCGGAGCCGAGCGAAGAGAGCCGTCGCGAACGGTCAAAAAAGGCGAAATTGCAGCTCGACGCCCTCGGGCGCATGGAGGCCGACGTCCTTAGTTTTGTGCGCGGCGATTCGAGCGTCTTGGTGCGCAAGGTGTACCTCGACCCCTTCGTGCAAAAAATTCGCGAGAACATTGCGCCGTGGTTGGAGAGGCGAAAGATCGCATTTGTTGTCGCAAGCGACGAGCGCGGCACGCATCGTTTCGACGAGTCCAAGATCGAGCGAGTGCTTCACAACTTGGTGAAGAACGCCGCCGAGGCCATCGGAACCAAGCGCGGAAAAATCACGTTTGGTCTGTCCCGCGATGGGGCTGGATCTCTGGTATTTTCCGTAACAGACACGGGGCCCGGCATTCCTTCGGAGGTTCGCGCGAGTCTTTTTCGAACCTTCGTCAGCGCCGGAAAAGAGGGCGGGACGGGCCTGGGTCTCGCGATGGCGAAACGTTTCGTCGATGAGCATCGCGGCGTGATTTCTTTTTCCACGAGCCCCGACGGAACAACTTTTCGCGTGGTGCTTCCGCCCCCGGATCCGTCGCTTCCGGGGTTGCCCTCGCTGCCACCGCCGTAGTCGCACGGGCAGGCGGCCCGCGCGTCGCCTCGTTCGCGCCCGGCAAAAAAAGCATGTGGATTTACGACCTCGCAGGCGTTGACACGAACCACTTTAGGCCGCAGATTGCCTAGCCATGGCCGGCCTAAGCTTCGAGTGTGATTGGCGTTTCGCGATGAACGTGTCCGGGCGTCAGAAGGCTCGCGCCGGGTATCTTCTGTCGTGGTCCGGCGTCGGCGGCCTCAATCTCGCCGCCGATCTCACGGTGCGAAATCCGCATACTTCGACGGGTGCATCTTCGCTCACGGGCCCCACGGTGAAGTGCGTCGGGCTGATCGAAAAATTCTCTTTCGCCGGTGGCCAAGAAGACCCCATTCGCATCGTCGCGTACGTCACCACGGGCACAGCAGCCGCGCTCCGCGTGAAGCTTGCAAGCGGCATCACCACAACGAAGTTCACGTTTTCATTCGCGATTTGCGACTTTGATCTTGACGCACGAAAGTGGTTCGAAAGCGCTTTTGTGCAGGGTAAAGCGAAGGCCGCAGGCGTGGTCGATACAACCGACGGCATCCTTCAGCTGCTGATCGACGCAACCCCCACGCGCGTAAACCCCGACCTCGACCTCGTGCTTTGCCGCATGGAATTTCAGGCCGCAGCCTCCGACGCCACCTCGGTGAATTTGCAGTTTGCCACCGGCGCAGGCGAGCGAGTCGTCAAGGCTTGGGGCGGCGAAGACGGCGCGTAGCCGAGCGTTTCGCGCGCTTGCTTTGCGGCGCAAGAACGGCATGGCGCGGCGTCTTGCTCGTCAGCGCGGGCTCTCGGCCTCGCCCGTGACCACAAAAGACGTCCGTTTGCCGCCGCCGGCATGAAGCCGTAAATCCACAGCAATATCAGTCGGTTACAGACAATCGGCGAGGATGTGTGAAAGGCACTTGCGGTCCGCCTTCGCCTAGGCGACGTTCCATCGCCCAACGATCAGCTCGACTTGTGTGCTGCTCGGCCGGGAGGGGTGTCGACAGATTTTCGGTCGCGCCTGCAGAACAACATCAGGAGGTTTGGCCGTGGCCATCAACGACGAGATCCCGAAGTCGCGTCTCACTCTCACTTACCGCACAAATGTTAGCGGTCAGCCCGAAGACGTGACGCTCCCCCTACGCCTGCTCATCCTTGGAGACCTTTCGCTGGGTTCCTCCAAAGACCGCGCGGCCGAGCTCGACCAGCGAGGCATTCGAAACCTCGACGGCCGTAACCTCGATCACGTCATGTCCGATATGGGCATTGTCATCCGCACCACGGTTGCCAACAAGATCGACCCCGACAAGAGCGAAGAAGTCGCGGTCGAACTGCCGATCCGCAACATGAAGTCGTTCACGCCCGCCGAAATCGCCAAGGCGATGCCAAAGGTAAAGGCACTCCTTCTCCTCAAGCAAACGCTGCTGGAGATGCAGGGTAACATCGACAACCGTAAGGAGTTCCGCAACCTCCTTCGCTCGGTTGCTTCAGACGACAAGGCGCTCTCGGCCCTTTCGGATGAACTCAAGGGCTTTGAAACGTTGAAGCTCCCCAAGAAGCCCGAAGCGGCCTCCTGAGCCTGCTCCCAATTACGAGGAATAGATCATGTCGACCGCCACGGAAGTGAACCTCCAGTCCCTGCTCTCGAGCGTTAAGCTCGGCGCCGCGACAACGGCCCTCGCGCCAGTTGTTTCGGGCAATTTTGACTTCATCAACGAAGCCCACTCGATCGAAGACCGCTTCGCATCGGGCCTCGCCGCGCTCGTGCTCAACTCCGACCTTACGGAGACCAAGCTCGACAAGGCAGCCATCCAAAGCCTCGTTGCCCGCATCGACGAAATGGTCTCTGACCAGATCAACGAAGTGTTGCATAATACAACCTTCAAGCAGGTCGAAGCTTCTTGGTCCGGCATTGCCGACCTCGTTCGCAACACGAACTTCAAAGCGAACATTCAGCTCAGTCTCCTCGACGTCTCCAAAGACGAAGCGCTCGAAGACCTCGAACTGAACTTCGCTGACATCGCCGGTTCGGCCTTCTTCAAGAAGGTCTACATCGGCGAGTACGACCAGTTCGGCGGGCACCCGTTCGGCGGCATGGTCGGCCTGTTCGACTTCGCGAACACCCCCAACGACCTGCTCTTGCTCCAGGGCTTCGGCAAGGTTGCCACCGCGTCGCACGCGCCGTTTGTTGCCTCCGCTTCGCCAGCGTTTTTCGGGTGCGAAAGCTACGCCGAAGTCGCTCAGCTGCGCGACGTCACGGGCCTTCTCAACGGCCCGCGCTTTGCCCGCTGGAACCAACTTCGCGAGAGCGAAGAAGCGGCGTACATCGGCCTCACGTTGCCGCGCGCCCTCGCGCGTTCACCGTACAACGCCGAAAGCAACCCTGCCTACGGCATCAACTTCGTTGAGACTGTTCGCGGCGACAACGACGACGACTACCTGTGGGCCAGCGCGTCGCTGCTCTTCGCGCGCAACATGGTGAAGTCCTTCGAAACCAGCGGTTGGTGCCAGCACATTCGCGGCGTCAAAGCCGGCGGTCGCGTGGCGGGTCTTCCCGTTCACACGTACAACCTGCGCGGCGAAGACCTCACGCGCAACCCCACGGAAATCACCATTCCAGACTTCCGCGAACTTGAGTTCGCGAACGGCGGATTCATTCCACTGATCCAGAAGAAAGGCTCGCCAGAAGCGGTCTTCTTCTCGGCCCAGTCGATCAAGAAGTCCTTCAAGTTTAGCGATGCAAAAGACAGCGAGAACTCCCAGCTGGTCACGAACCTTTCGTACACGCTGTCGATCACCCGCATCGCTCACTACTTGAAGTGCATCATGCGCGACAACATCGGCTCCACCGCCGACGCCGCGTACATCAAGGGCCAAATCGAAGGCTGGATGAACCGTTACGTCACGACCCTCGTGAACCCGGACGACCTCACCCTTCGTTATTACCCCTTCAAGGCCTTCAGCCTCACCGTGGATCCAATCCCCGGCAAGGCCGGCTGGTACCACGCGGCACTCTCCGTGCTCCCTCATATTCAGTTTGAGGGCATGGATGTCGATCTACGGGTTGACGCGCGCCTCGGGTGACTTATTAGTGTGAGTGGGCGCCCCCGAACAGGGGGTGCCCTTTTTCTTTCCTCGCAACACAATTTCTCGGAGACAACACAAAATGGCAGCTCACAATTACCCGTGCGATTACAAATCTGGGTTCATCATGGACTCGTCGAAGAAGCAGCGCGTGGGTTACCTCACCGCCTTCACCGGCCTCGGCAAGCAGGTTCAGGCCCTCGACCAAGACATCCAAGTATGGTGCCCCGTCACCGGCATTGCAGCGCCTAAATACGGCGGCATTGCCATCACCGAAGCCAAGGTCAACTGCGTCGGTATCATCGAGAGCATGAACTTCGGCGGCGGCGTCGGCGACCCCTTCTGCTTCAACGTTTACATCTCCGGCAACAACTCCAAGAAGTTGGCCGCGGCGATGCAGAACACCTTCGACAGCACCACGATCGACATCTGCTCCTGGTGGATTGCGAACTTCGACGAAGAAGAAAAAGCTTGGTACGAAGAGGCGTTCCCAGCAGACGACGCGATGAAGGGCATGCTCAACGCGGTTGGCGGCAAAGATCTCAAGATCGCCGTCGACACCACGGGCGTCAAAATCAGCCCCACCGTCGATGTCAAGGTCTTTAGCTGGTACTTCGAGATCGTTCCTGCAGCGAACTACATGTCCACGGTAAACTTTGCCGTCGGCGTGAAGAAGAACTCGGTCAAGTACTGGGGTCTCGATATCGCCGGCAACACCTGATGAACGGGCGGGCGAGCCACTTGAGCCAAATTGGCGAGGGGCTTCCCGTCATTCTTTGGTTTCGCCACAAATGGCGGTAGTGTTTCGGTGCCGAGTAGCGATACCATTTCCCCCTCGCCGGATACGGCGGGTGGGGTTTTTTCCTTTGAGGTGATGCGTGAAGCGAGTTCCACGGCAGACGGCACGGGTTAACTGGCGCCTTGGGCAGCCATTGCTCCCAGACCACTTTCTTACGCAGGAGTCCGTACTTCGCCGTGAGATCCACGAGCGATTCGGCGGAAATTCCGTTCCAAACTGGGGGCTGGGGTCGCTGCGCCTCGACGGCTTTCAGCTGGTGCGCGGAATCGTGTCGATACAGGAACTTGTGCTCACCACCGAAGGCGGGGCTCTGATCGACGTGCCCGGCAACTGTTCGGCGCTGTCGTTCAACCTGGCCTCCGTTGGCGGAGCCCGGGTGTCGGTTTACTTGCAGCTTTTTGGTGCACCGATTGTCGTTGAGGGTGAAGGCCAAGACCCCGTCGAGCGAGCGATTGTGCGCGCAGAGCTGGGGAGCGAGCCTTTTTCCGAGGGCGTCGTCGAGTCTTTTCACTTCGCGAACTTTGATCTCTCGCCCGAAGGTGCCTGGACGTTCGCCGCGGATTATTTGCCCCCGGCGCTGCACGTCACGGGAATTCCCCACTTCGACGACGTACTATCGCGCCTTGAGACCTTCTCGCGGTCGCTTTTGCGGGTCATCGAAGACGGCCTTCACGAAGAGTACCTCGCCGCCGAAGCGCAGTCTTCTGCGAGCGACGCGTACCGCGAATCTCTGCATTTTGCCTCGTTTTTGGTCAACATGCGCGGCGACTATTTCCCGCATCCCTTCGAGCTGCACCGCGAGCTTCAGCGTCTTTGCACGCAGATGTCGATCTTTCGCGCGGTCGCCGTTCCTGAATTGCGGCCGTACCTCCACGACGACTCCGCGGCGTCGATTCTCCCGCTCGTCGAGCGCCTCGAAGACCTCTTGCAGATGCCGCGCACGCCCACGGCCTACGCGCCGTTTCGTCCGACCGGCGGCCTTCTCGTGTGCGAAATGCCCAAAGAAGTGCGCCGGGCCCGCCAAGTTTACCTGCTCATTCAGAAGCCCCACGTCTCGACGAAACTCGAGCTTCAGCGCACGAAGCTCGGGGCCAAGTCGCGCATTCAGCTTATTCACGAAAAGGCGCTGCGCGGCATTGCCTTCGAGCCCCTTACCCGGCCGCCGTTCCATCACACGTTCACCTCCACTGTCGATTTTTTCACGGTCGGTTCCGGCGAAGAATGGGACCACGCCATCCGTGACGCAGCCGTTGCCCTGTTCGACGAGCCAACCCTCGACGGCTGCCGGCTCTTCATTCACTGGCGCACAGACTGACCCCGCCCGGGCTCCGACGGCCCCCCACGGGCCCGCCAGGGCCCCGCGTTGAGCTGTTTGGACTAGGGGCGCGCGCCTCGGCCCGGTGCCCGCAAGTAAGGCAAACGCCGGGCGCTATAGTTAAAGATAAGAAAAGGTGCCCTAAAGTTGGAGGCAGTAGGCACGACGCCTACATTGTCGGAATGCCGCCCGATCGTTGTGATCGTGCCGCGCTGAGAATCTGCCATGCCCGCACAAAAACTCCCCGACGCAAAGGCCCTCGCGACCGCCGCAACGGCTGCGATTCCGCCCTCGGTTCTCTTGGCCGGGGTCGTATTGGTGCCTCTCGCCATCGCGGGATTCGCCCTGTGGAAGAAGCGCCGGGACGCAAAAGCAGCCCAAACCGGTGTCGTGGTGGCCCCTGCTTCCGAGGATTTGAAGCCGCGGCAGCTCGCCCAGGTGTGGAATCGCTTTTTGAAGAAGCAGCCGCCGAACGTGCGTCGGTCGATTCTGCATTTCGAGCCCGTCGTGGTCATCGGTGCGCCGGGTTCTGGAAAAAGCCGCATCATCGACACGGGCTCCGACTGGCGGCGCGCGGAGCGTCAGTTTCTCGAGTCGGACACGACGGACGCCGAGTTGCAAATTTACCTCGGGTCGAACGAGCTAACGCTCGAACTTTCGGGCAAGGCATCTCTCGGCACTTCCCGCGATTGCCGCGATGCGCTCACGAGGCTTCTCGGGCCCATCGCGCGCCGGCGCTCGCCGCTGGCGGTGGTCGCCGTTGACGGCAGCAAGCTCCTGCGGCAGCTACCCGATGCCATTGAAACCACTGCGGAAACCCTGCGAGGCAAGCTCACCTTGCTGTCGACGCTGGCGCGAAAACCGGTGCTCGCCCGGGTCGTTGTCACGCACGTCGACGAAATCGAGGGCTTCGATGCCTTCGTGAAGTTTTGTGTTTCCCAGGGTCTCCCCACGGCATTGCCCCTTCGCACGCCGAAAAAAGGTGAGAGCACGGGCCGCGAATTGCTCGACGCGCTGGCCACCTACGAAAATCATTTGCCGCGCGCGCTGACGACCATGGCGTCCAGCGACTACCGCAAGCTCATCGTTTTTTTGCGCGAGATGCCCACGTGGTTGCCCGCCCTCCAACAGTTCTGCGACGTGATGCTGGCAGCCGATGGCCTCACCCTGGGCATTACGCCCGATGGCCTGTATTTTGCCTCGGAAGATCGCGACGCATCGAATCCGCTTCGTCGTCGTACGCCCCTCGGCGCGGGGCCCGATCCGCATGCGCGGCACCGCTTTCTAGCATTGGCGGCAGCGGGCACCGGCGTCTTCTATCTTTCGACGGGCTGGGCGATGCAGCGGCAGTCGTGGAGCAACGCCGATCACGCCCTCGCGAGCTACCACTCGAGCTCCGGGCAAGAGCCAAACCTGCGTGAAGAAGTCGCTCAATTCACGAGCCGCGACAAATCCCGATGGCACTTTTTTCATCCCCGTTTTTTTGAGCCTGCGCGCTTGAAAATGCGTGCGCGGTTCTCGCAGCAAGTGCGCGACGAGTACGTGGGCCCAAGGCTTCAGCGCGCTGAAAGCGGGAAGGATCCCTTTCGCGAAGCCCTCATGCTCCTTGCACTTATCCACGCCGATAAGAACGACGTGCTCCACGTCACGAGCCCCGAAAAGCTCGCTCTGTGGTCAAAAGTTCTCGGTTTCGATCCGACGATCGTTCAAGATTACATCGAGAACATCGACCACCGTTTTGTCGCGCAGATCGATTTTCCTATCGCCAAAGCGGGCGAATCTCGCGTGTCGGAAATGGATCGTTGGGGCGCACTGGCCCGCGCGGCCATGCGTGCGCAACAGGCCGGAGACGTGACCGTCGACGAACTCGACGAGCTCCACAAAATCGGTCGGTCGCTGGGGCTGACGCTCAAAGACGACGGTGAAAACGAGAACGCCTCGGAAATTCTCGACTGGCTCGACGGTCGCCGGCGCGATGAAGGCACGACGGTCGGCTTCGACATCGTTAAGAAAAACTACATGCAACGCTTCGCGAGCTTTGCGGACGTCGTGCGCGATCGCGAAGGTCTCAAGACCGTCGTCGATGCGATTCAACGGGCGAACATCGCGGTGAGCCAGCCTCCCCTGCTGCTGTCAGACCTGTCGACGCGCATGCGTGGCGAGTGTGCGGCACCGGCGCCCGATGCCCTGAAAGGCGGCAGCGTCCTTCGCTTCGACTTCGGCGGAACTGAACTCAAGTTTGATGCAAACCTCTGGGAATCCACTGTCCGTTCTTCGCGCGTTCGGGAGCTCGTACGCTCATTCCACGAGGCCCACGAGTCGGGCGATGCGGAGTCGTCGATCTTTTTTTCACCGGAGGTCGAACGCGGTTTGGCACCGGTTCAATGGAACCGTTTCGGCGATGCCAACGCGATTTTCACGGGCTCCGGCGTACTCGAAGGCCGTGCCACGCGGCCGGCGTTTAGCGAGTACGTGAAGAGGCCGATCGTCGATTTTGCCAAGAGCGTGGGCTGCGTTGCCCTCACACCGTTCGAGAAGCAGCAGCTCGTTCGTTACGTGGCCGAGCGAACCGACGAATACGCCGAGCGTATGCGCAAGCAACTCGGGGTTTTTTGGAACGAATTCGGCATTCGCGCCAACTCCGGCGAGGCCCTCCGCGTGGCCTTGTCTCAGATGACAAAGCCATCTTCGCCCTTCGCCGAATTTCTCGACGACGTGCGCACGAACGCATCGGTGGCCCAAGAGGCAACCGAATCAGCACCCGGAAAAGACGCGACCGGCCCGCAGCAGAACGAGGCCGAGGCCGCGGCGATTGCCTCCATGCTGCAACCCATTCACGAGCGGCTTCAAGAGTTCGACGTCGTGCAGACGATGTTTGCGGGCACCGAAGGCGCCACCGAGATCGAGAAATACAAGGCGATCCTCGGTCAAATGTTGGCGGACCTTAGCGCGCTCGATACGAGCGATTCTCCTGGTGTCGCTAGGCAACTCTCAAGCCGCGTGGCGCCCGCCGGAAGGCTCTCGCTGTCCGTCTTGCAGTCGCAACAGGGCTCCTACTTGCGCCTCGTCGACGAGTGGCTCACGAACCTTCACGTGCCTCGCTCACTCTCGATGCCATTCCTCCTTCCGGTCATCGAAGTTTACAAAGTTGGCACCTCCGATCTTCAGCGCGGCTTCGACGGTAATCGCTGCGAATTTGCTCGCGAACCAGGCATCGAGGCTCTCGCTCGACGGTTTCCATTTTCAGACCCCGCGCAGGTCGCAGCCAAGGCGAAAGAGCAGGGCCTCGACGTGCCTGCAGTCGATGACGCCACGCCGCAAGATCTCGCCTCGCTCTTTCACCCGGCCAATGGCCGCATGGCCGATTTCTTTCGCGGCAACGTCGATCCATTCGCCCTTACAAAGAGTGCAAAATACATCGATGCCGACGAGTGCTATGTGTCGGACGCGATGCCTCAGTCGTTCCTGAAGCGCCGCTGCGACGTGAAAGTTCCCAGGGAACTCGTAGCCATGCGCGACGACGTCGCGTTTCTCGCGAGCATGCTCTGGGACAGCGCCGGCAACCCGGTCGCAATGCCCGTGAGCGTGGAGCCAATGCCCGCGGCGAAGACAAGCGAGGTCAACGAAGTCGCGACGCTCGTGTATGCCAACATCGCCGACGCGAGCCTTTATTACTTCAACCAGCAGCCCACGCGAACCACCGTCGGCTTCGATTGGACGAAGCGCAGCGTGTCGCAAGTGGGCATCCAGCTCACGGATCTCATCTCCCGCGTGAACCTTTACCCCGAGCCCGTCGTCGCCCAGGGTTACTGGTCGGTGCTTCGACTCCTGCAAGCCGCCCAAGACCCACGCGACAAAAAGGCACCGCCAAAAGATCAACTATTTCAACGCTATACGTGGGACGTGCGCCACTCCGCCGACGAAGACGTGACCTCAAAAGTATCGTTCAAGGTCTACGGAGATCCCTGGAAACTTCGCACCGTTGGGCAGTCCGTGCTCGATCGCGTGCGGCACCAAGCTGCGGTGTGCCGTGACGTGCAACTCGCCGCGAATCCTTGAGGGCTCCATGAAACACCTGTCTCAAATTGTTTGCGTGTTGTGCCTGTGGTTCGGTGCGATGACGACCGGCTGCGCGACGACCACGCGCATTTCTGTGGAGTCGAAGAAGGACACCAACGGGGGCGAGCCGCTGTACATGGTCGTGCGCACGACGGACGGAAAGTCGTTTGTCAGCGAGCGTTACCAAGACGTCGCGGCCAAACTTTTCTCGAAAACAGACGACCCACAAACCATTCGCCAAGAGCCTATTTTTCCAGGGAAACCCTTCACTCTTACCTTGGAAGAGGGCGACAAAAAAGACCTCGTGGTCTACTTCTTTTTCACCAAGCCGGGCACCAACTGGCGCGTGCCGCTGCGCAAGCCTCTGCCCGCTGAAGTGATCGTGGAGCTCGGCCCCAACGACATCCAAAAGGTTCAGGTTCGCAAGCGGTGACACCTCCCTCTGCATCGGCCCCGCCCCCGCAGCACCTTGCCATCGGCCCTTTGGTCGAGAGGCTTCGTGTGGCGCGTGGCGAGGCTGCGATCGTCGCGCCGTGGATCGCGACCTGCGCAGAGAGTCCCGACGCGATGGAACATGCGCTCCTGCGGCATCTCGGAGGTCGTCGCGGTCAGGCCCTGGAGAGCACCCCCGGGCGACTCGAAGCGTACCAAGATGTGGTCGTGGGCCAGCTCGCAAAACGCGGCTTTGCCCTGGTAGAACGCTCGCCAACCGCGAGCAAGGCCATGGGCTACACAGACCTCCACGCGCAGGCTTCGCGCCTCGCCGCAACGTGGGCTGACCGGGGTGTGGCCGCCGCATCAACGATCGCCATCGTGATGACCCCGGGCATCGATAGCACCGTGGCGCTCCTGGCAGCCCTGCGCCTCGGGGCGATCGTGAGCTTCATTCCCCCTCGGGGCCGCAGCTTTGTTGTTCATCGCCTCATCGTGCTGACCCCGGATTTTTTGGTGGCGTCGCCGGAACTGAACGCGCTTCTCGGCGTATTTTCTGAGCTCAATCTCCCGCTGACTCCGACGCGCAGTGCCATCGACGGTCCCCCGCGGGGTCACTCGTACGAGGGGAGCGAGAGCGTGTTTCGCCTGTTTTCTCCCTACGCGCGTGAGTCGTTTGATCTCTTCGACCTGACCGCCTCCGACGTGCTGTCGGCACTTTTGCGCGGCGCTTTTTTTGGTGTGGCCGCCGATACAAGCGACGTCGTCGCGTGGCCGGAGCTCGACGATCTCACCCACGAACCGCTCTTCACACTGGCCACAATGTTGTGCGGTGCAACACGTGTATTCTGCAAGACCGCAGACTTGCTGGTGCACCCCGAGTGGCTAGCGGACTTGAAGGTGACTCTGGTCGGCATTGGCCCTGAGCTTCGCGAATACTTTCTTCGCGTGGGGCCTGAGGCCGCCCCAACTATTCGAGGTTGGCTCCGCGACAGCACGGAGCCTATGGCGGTTGAACGCACGCACGCCCTGGAAAAACGCGTCACATCTGCGCGTTGGCGGCGCAGCGATCTCTTTCACGTGGCTGCCGCGGGCGGCTTGTTGTCTTTCGGAACTACGGGCCAAACGGCGTCCGAAAACTTGGCAATGCCGGGACCAGGCATGCGGTGGATTCTCCTCGACCTCGTGGGCACCGGAAAGCCCGCGGTGGGCACTGCGGGCCTTTTTTCGCGGCTCACAAACGATGGTCCCGACCGGGCGGCTTCCGGCTTTTCCTACGTCAAGCAAGGCGACGGGTGGGTGCTCGGCGGGGCCGCGGCTCCTTGGCGTTATGGCCGCACGTACCCGCGCTTCGAGGTCTGCAAGGCGGTGCGAAGTTTGCCTTTCGTCGAAGAGGTCGACGTCGTTTTGAGGGGCACGGGCGGCAACGACGGCCTCGCCACAGTGGTCGTTTTCGTCGATCCCTCCCTGGGTTCTGTGAGTCAATACCGAGGAAAATGGCTCAGACTCATTCGCGAAACCATCGCCTACGAGTTGGGTGAAATGTACCTCCCCGACGACATCGCGCTACTGCCGCTTCGGCCTCGCTACACGAACAAAGGGCAGTTCGATTCGGCGTGGCTTTCCAGTGAATGGTCGAGCGGCGCGCTGGACCAAAAAGCGGCCGATCCAATATTTGTGCTGTTTGCACGCATCGCCCGTATGTTTGCGCCCCCGAGAGGAGACTAGGCAACATGGCGGCCAGCGATCTACTTGCATACTACAATGAAATGGCCGACCTGCTTTCGGCCGAGGGTCTTGATACGAGCGATCCTCGCCTCATCGCCGCGGTGAAGTCCGTCGAAAAGATGGACTGGGCGGACCTCTTGCAGCGCCTGGAAGACCTCCATGCGGAGCGGGTCTACGACGTGCGCGTCTTTGCGTTTTCCATGTATTTGGCCTGGCGAGATGGGGGTCTCGCGGCGGTGCCGGGTATTCAGGCAGCGAGCCTAAAAGCGGTTGGGCACAACCTCGAAAAATTTGGGCCGGCCCGCAAACGCGAGGCCCACATGGATGCGCGCCTCGGATGGGCTTTCGCGACCATGAACGACGACGTTGTCTACCACGAAAAGCGAAAAACGCCCGAGTGGACGACCTGGAGCCGCGGGCTTGTGGAGGCCACGATCAGCGAGGTGACGAGCACGCGGTCCGCATTGTACGCCGAGCTGGGCAAGCGAAACTTCACCCGTTGCTCCGAGGGTTTGGCCCGCTTTTCTCAGACCTTTGAGCAGCACGCGAGCGCCTTTCGCTTGGTCGCCAACCAGGCAAAAGAGAAGGCCGCGGAGGCCGATGCGAAGAAGGCCGCCGAGGCCACATCTGCCCGATCTTTCAGTGATAAAACCAAGCTCGTCCCCAGCGGCACCACCAGAGAAGAGACGATGTCGATCGAACCGCGATCCAGGTCAGAAGTATCCGCAGGCACGCAGCATCTGGACTTGAAAGTGTCGCCGGCTTTCGTGGAGCTGTGCCACAAGCTGCAGGCCTTTGAGTCGCTCATAGAAAAGCGCAAATTTCTGAAGGCCGCCCTCGTCGCCGACGACCTGACCTCGGTGGTTTCAAACTTCGACCCACGCACGTACTTCCCTGATTTGTTTGCAGATTTTGGGAAACTGCTGGCCGAAAATGTGGAGGTCTTGGCCGAGCACTGGACGCAACGCGACACGCTGTCGTGGAAGGCTCTTGAGCAATATTACCGCGTCGACCTCCAGCGTTTCGTAGACGGCTGACGCGATGAACGACCGCAGCGAGAGCACGGATAGCGCGATTGCCAGGGGCATTTTGACGGGCGAAGTGAAGGCCCTGATTCAGGCGCGCGCGTATAGCTTTGATCCTGCGCGGCTCATCGATTTGTTGGCTTATTACGGGGTTCCCCGCGAAGACATCACGTTCGAGAGCAACCCGGATCGCGCCTCCGCTTCCACGATAGACAGCATTCGTTTCCAAGACGACGGCCGCGTTTTGGTGCGCGTGAACATGGGCCTCTTGGGCGACACGGGCACACTTCCAAGCTACTTTCAACTCGTCGTCGAGCGAAGCGGAACCATCGAGAGTTTTCGAGATTTCGTTCGCTTCTTTGACGACCGACTCATCTCGAGCTTGATTCGGGCCACCTATCCTGAGCGCGATCCCACGCTCTTTGGGCACTGGCCGAGCGCCGTGGTGAACTTTCGCCGCCTTTCCGTCGTGGGTTCCGGCGCGCTTCTGCAATCGCTTCTTGCGAAGACGTTTCCCGAGCTCCGCGTTCACGTGCAACGCACGTCGATCTTTCGCTCGGATGCGGGCGCTTCCCTCGTCATGGGCGAAAATCTCCTCGACGGCGGGGGTCTGTTGGGCGAAGGGCGCATGGCCGATCCCAATGGTTTTGCGGTAACGCTTGTCGCCTTCGAGCCCACCGCGAGCGGGGGTCGTCGGTGGCCTGGGCTCATTGCCCGGCGATTTGTGGAGCGCGTGGAGCCTGTGCTTGCGGCCCAGCGCCTCGCCTTCGATATGGAGCTTGTGGTTGTGGACCACGAAGAACGAGCCGGCCTTCAGAAAGCCGGATTCCTAGGCTATGAACGCATGGGCGGTGCCAGTGAGTCGGTTCACCGTGTTCGCCTTTACCGTGGGGTCGTGGGTCACGACGCCATTCAATGTACGTGAGGACTGCATGTTTCTTCAGCGACACTTCGTAAAGGAAGAAGTCTCCGAGATTGACGACATCGAGCAGAACCTCGCGTTCGCCCTGAAGTCCAAGCGCGGGGCAAGCCACGACTTCAACCAGATGGGGCTCCCGGACCTCTTTTTTCGCACGGCGGCCGAGGCCGTTTCCACGCTGAAAAGCGCCGTTCCCGCGCTGATTGAACGCCACGAGCCGCGGCTTGAATTCATCTCAGTGACCGACGACTACGACGACAACGGGCGCCCGTATATCACGGTGAAATGCAGGCAACGCAGCACGGGTTACCGCGTCGATTTGGTCATCGATGGTAGCACGAGCATCGTCCAGTTCAAACTGCGCGCGACATAATCCGTGGCCTACATCCCCGACCCCATTGGTTTCGACGAGATCGTCACGTGCTCGCTGTCGATCAAGGTCGGCACGGGCGAGGCCGTCGTTGTGCCCGCGGGCAACATCAAGCGCTTCAAAGTGGTGCTGAAAGACCACGGATTTGAAGCCAATTTTGACTTCTGGATCGTAAGCCAAGCCCTCTCGAGCGAAGACACGCTGCATCCCGAAATGAAGAAAGATGACCCCATCGAGGTCACCTTCACAATGGAGCCGCTGTATTCGCAGGCCGCCGCTGCACCGGTGATGACGTGCAAGGGTCTCGTCACCGTGCGTAGCGTGCTCGAACGCGCCTTCACCGACATCGACGGAGCACCGGTTTTGCACCGGCGTTACCTCGTGCAGGTCGTCGATGCCGGGGAAAAACTCTGGGGAGAACACCGGCCAACAAAGCTGTACGTCGACAAAAAACTCCAAGACGTCTTCGACGACAACAAGCCCGCGGGCATCGCGGTCACCTACGACTGGCCGCCGGTTACCGTCGTCATGCCGATTTTTGCGCTTGGTCTTGGGGCCAACGGAACAGCGTCTTTTCGCGATTTTCTTTGGTGGCAACTCGACACAAAAAACGGTGCCCTCGCCTACACGCTGGCAACCGGTGCTTACAAAATCGTGGCCACCAAAACCGTGGCGACGACGGCGATCGAGGTTGTGTTCGACGAGGTGGGCCTGGTCGAAACGCTCTTTACGTCGCCCGCGCGCGCAACCCCCACGGTGCTCAACGCCTCGACGCTGGCGGCCACCAAGAAGTCGACGATAACCAACGAAAAAAAGACAGTCGGGATCGACCAGGCCTTCTTGATCCGGTCTTCCGTCGCAGACGATCAAACGAAGCGCACGACCCTCGAGACGGCTCGCGCAACGATGCCGAAGGCCGAGATATCGATCCAGTTTCGAAAATACCCGACGATCGTGCTGCACCCAACCACGCTCGTAAAGTTTGGCGACGACTGGTCCGCCGATGCCTTTCAGAAGGCCGGCGAGTACCGCATTAGCGAGAGCTGTTACGAGGGAATTGCCAAGAAAACAGAAGCGACCGATAACACCGACGAAGACACGAATGGGTACTCGCTGAACTTTCGAGTTCGCGCGGAGCTTAAGACAGATACAGTCATACGAAGGCCAGCCTACGTATGCCCAACGTATCCCTTTGAGGTCGAAGCAAAAGTCGTCAGCACCCTCGGTGAAGACGACGAAGGCACGTATCAATCTGCGGCCGATGCCACGACGTCGATTGATTTTTACACCGTGTCGGTGAGCGTCTTCACGGACCTGAAGATCATCGTGGCCTACGAGCCCTTGTACATGCCGGGGCACTTCTACTTTCCGCTCTACAAAGATGAACGTGTACTCCTCACGCTTTCGTTGAACGAAGCTCGCATCACCCGGTTTCTCGACTGGCGCCCGACCGCGCGCCTCGCTGCCGCGACCCTCGGCGACAACATCGTTTGGGGGAAAAAAGAGGGCAACCAAACGACCCTCGGGCACACCTACGTGGCGGACAAACCGGAGCTCCAGCTCAAACGCACGAATGCCAAAGATCATCAACGAATTCATGTACTTGAGGGCACGCTTTTCATCGAGGTGATGGAAGACAAAGAGGGCAAAGAAGAAAAGAAGGCCGCCAAGAAAGAAGAGAAAAAGGACGACGCCGCCGCCAAGAAAGATACGGAAAAAAAGGCGGCAGATCCGGCTGCCGCGAAGGCCGACGCGGCACCTGCAGCGGCGGGTGGTGCAGCGGCGGCAGGTGGTGCAGCGGCGGCAGGTGGTGCAGCAGCGGCGGCAGGTGGTGCAGCAGCGGCGGCAGGTGGTGCGGCAGCGGCGGCAGGTGGTGCGGCAGCGGCGGCCGCTGGAATGGCCGCCAGCGCCGCGTCAAAGGCGGCCGCGGCTGCGGACATGGCCAAGTCCGCCACAGCGAAGCTCGACGCCGCCAAGGCCGCAGCAGGGGCCGCTGCGGCCAAGGTTACGGCGGCCCAAGCGGCCGTGGCCGGCGCTCAGGGCGCGATGCAGGCCCAGGCCGACGCCGCTAAGGCCAAGGTTGCCGACGTCCAGGCGAAGATTGCGGGCGCTCAGGCCGAACTGCTGGCCAAAGCCGATGCCGCCAAGGCCCAGGTTGCCGACATCCAGGCGAAGGTGGCCGGCGCCCAGGCCGAGCTGCAGGCCAAGGCCGACGCCGCGATGGCCAAAGTTGCCGAGGTGCAGGCCAAAGCAGCCGCGGTCCAATCGCAGATCGCGGCGGTAAAATCCGGGGGGCTGTCGCAAATCGCGGGGGCACAATCGGGGCTGCTGTCGCCTATCGCGGGGGCACAGTCGGGGCTGCTGTCGCAGCTGGCGGGTGCAAGTTTGGAGAGCCAGGCCGCGGGTTCGGTGGCCGCGGCCCGATCAAAATTGGCGGAGGCCCAAAGCCGCGCGAGCCTGATCAAACAGGGCGGAACCGATGCTTTGTCGCAGGCCAAAACGGCCGTCGACAGCGCGAAGGGAAAGGCCGCGGGGCTCGTGAGCGGAGCGGCTTCGGCGCAAGCAAAATCGCCGTCGGCCGCGGCCTCGTCCCAGGGCGTGGCGGCCGCCGGGGGCACAGTGAGCGAGGCCGAAGCTCTCGTTCGCGGTGCCGAAAAAGACGCGCAGCTGGCGGAGCTTTTTGCCGCCGCCGCCGCGACCCATCAGTCGTCGACGCAGCTTAACTGGACGATGAAAGTTGGAGATGCCGCGGCAAAAGCCAAGGAAAATCTAGCGACCGAACAAATGTCCGCCGTCGTCGCCAAGGCCCCACCCGCGTCCACCGGTTCCGGCGTGGCACCCGTTCCAGATGCGCACGAGACCGAACTTCGCTCCCGCGCAGCCGCCGTATCCACCGATGCCGCGGGCGTTCAAACCCGTGTCAAACAAACGAACACCGCGGGCACGTCGAGCGGAGATCGGCCCGGTCCCGAGCCTACACCCAAGACCGTCCGGCGAAAGAGCGCGCCCCGAGCGCCCCGTCCCGAGGCAAGTCCCGAGGCAAGTCCTGAGGCACCGCCGCCGCCCCCGAGGCGCAGACCCCGCCGCAAGAGGAGCGCACCGAAACCGTAGCCATGATGCCGCTCTCGCCGCAATCCAAGGCCCTGCGCATACGCCCAAGACTGCATGGCTGTAGAACACATGCTTGCAATCCGCGTGCGTGTAATATGCAACGTATTACCTCGCGCATACGCCAAGGACTGCATGGCTGTAGAATACATGCGTGCAGTATGCAACGTATTACGTCGCGCATACACCGTCGCACGCGTTCCTTCTGCGGTGCCCCAACGTCGTCGGGCCACCTGTGAGCGCCCCCACGATCACCGACCTGCGGGTCCACGTGCAGGGGCAAATTGATGCGCAGGTTTCCCGTGCCGGCGACAAGCGCGCGGCCGGCGTGATTCTTGCGCTCTTGGACGACACGGGCGTCATCGATGTGGCTGCACTGCTGGAAATCGCCCACGAACAGTTGGCACTGAGTCTCATCGCTGCACCGGGAGGCAAGGACACCGCGCTGCTGGCGGGGCTTGCGTTCATGGCGGGCGAAGATGCAACGGCCGCGAGCGAGGCCCTCCACCGCGTGGTCGGCGAGGACCTATCGCACGAACTTCGGTCAGCGGTCGGCGACGCCGTGACACGCCTTGACGGGGTGCTTCAGGCCGTCGGTCACTTGCAGCGAACGCTTCGCGACGACGCTCTTATGAACCCCGCCCTCGGGCCGGCGCTGCTCCAGATCAAAGCGGGCGGAGAGTCGCTGCGGGCAGGCGCAATCTTGGCGATATCCCACGGCTGCAACGTGCCGTTGGCGACGCGAATCGTTTCCTTTCTTGAACTCGCGCCGCCTGCATTTCCCCTCGGTCCCACCCTCGCAGACCAGCTGCTTCAGCAGGCCGCGGCCGCGTGGAAATCGATGTATTTTGCACACGCCAAAATGCTCCTCGATCGGGTGCTCGGGCGCGACGTGCTCCACGAAGAGCGTGATCGCGTGGTGCGGCTTCTGGGCCTCATGGAGTCCCGCGTCATCCCCCCACTCTCGTGGGCCCGAGAGGCGCGCCGCGAACTTTTTGTGGTCACGATTGCCAAGCTCGCTGCCGTGCCCGTGACCGACGCCCGGCAGTTGCTCGACCTCTTTCATCGCTGCAGCCCGGTGGGCGTGGCGTCCCGTGATCGGTCCGAACTTTTGGGCCTCCAGGCCACGTGGAACGCCTGCGATCCAAGGGTCGTGGAGCTGGCCGACGAGGCCCTCGAAGACCTCGACGCCCGTAAATACGCAGTACTTGCGGCGAGGTATGGAGTTTCCGTTGCGTTTCTAAAAAGTGCCCGCGCGCAGCTTGAACGCTTTGAGTCGAGCCCCGTCAGTCGCCTCGTCCTCGGGCTTGATCCTGAATCGACGGACCTCGTCTTTGAGCGCAAGGGTTCGGAACTTGTGCTCACGGGAGGCATGATGGGCGCGCTGCCCGCCGAGCCCACCGACGAACTGTTCGCCGTCGCCCAAGCCATCCTCGACAAGAGCGGGGAATTCATGCGCTACGGGTCCGCGCACTTGGTGCCCATCGCCCTCGCCGAGGCCGCGCACGCCGCCGAACTCACGCAAGGGCAAGTGCTCCAGGTGACCGAAAATGTTCTCGTGGAAACGCCTTGGGGAATCATGGCGCTCAATCATTTCATCAGGCAATAACCTCGGGCACGAACCACGATGAGCACACAGCATTCGCCGCCAGCGACCCCGCGGCACCTCCTTCCTATTCGCCTCTTTTTGGTGACCGCGGCCCTCGCGGCAACATCGGCAACGGCGTTCGTGGCGTGCACCACCGGCGACGGGCGAACGGCGGCGGACGCGGGCTACGGCGATGATGCAGGCGACCTCGCCGCGGACGCCGGGGCGTTTGACGCCCAAGGATGCCGAGACAACGTCTCGCTGTGCAAGGCCGCGAATCTCGTGTGCGGAACGGCGCTGCTGTTCGACGACGGGTGCGGGAGAGACCGCGAGGTGAACTGCGGTCACTGCATTCCGGGGTCGGCACCTGTAGGGATGAGCGTCATGGCGGGGTCGACGGTATTTCGAATGGGGAACGCCCTGCCAACGGGGTCGCCCACCGAAAAGCCACAGCATGTGGAGACCATCGGTGGATTTTGGATCGACATCCACGAGGTGTCGACCTCGGCCTACACCGCGTGCGTCGCGGCGAAAGCGTGCACGCCTGCCCGCACCGGCGGCACGTGCAATTACGGCATTCGAACGCGCTCGACCCACCCCATCAACTGCGTCGACTGGTACCAAGCGAATGCATACTGCAGCTACCGCGGGCTTCGTCTCCCCACCGAGCCCGAGTGGGAATACGCCGCCCGTGGAGGCGTGGCTGGCCGCGCGTACCCGTGGGGAAACCAGTCGCCGGTGGGCCTCCGCTCCGACGCGGGAGATCTGCCCGTTTGCTGGAGCGGGAACCCGGACGCGGGCGCGCTCAAGTCGACATGCCCGACGGACCGCGGCGCCGAAAATTTGGACAAAAGTTCCACCGGGGTTTTTGATCTCGCCGCGAACGTTCGCGAGTGGACCCTGGACGGCTGGTCGCCCAACTACGCTTCGCCGCGCGCGTCAGTTTTTCGCGTGCAGCGCGGGGGCGGATGGTTTGCCGACGTCACAGCCGAGAGCTTGAACGGCCTTCATCGCAGCTCAAATCTCCCGACCGGCACCGCCGCAGACGTGGGATTTCGCTGCCTTTTGCCCCTGGTTGCGCGCGACGGCGGAACACTTTAACCATACGCGGTATTGGCTACGGCTATACTTACTCTCTCCCGCTCACTGCTCGAAACCGAGCGTGAAGAGGATCGTTCGTCGCGGTTGCGGGAGCATGGAGCTGTCCATGCCGAGGCTCCCGGCATAGCCACCGTTCGGAAGAAATAGTCCCGGCCCGATGCCCGCATCGGCTCGCCCAATTCCGGGTTGCGCGTACTGCGTATCGAGAATGTTGGTCGTGCGAAGGCCGTAGCTCAAACCCTGAAAGGGCAGATTTCGAAGCACAATGTTCGCATCAAGCGTGCAGTATGCAGGCAGTTCCGCGACAGGATTTGTGGGGATGGTGGTGCGGGCACCGATGCATCGCCCATGAACCGAGGCCGAAAAGGGGCCGTCGGAGTAAGTGGCACCGATCAGCGTTTTACGCAGGGCGATGTCGCCGAGCGAGCGCTCCATTCCGGCACCGGCTGCATCGGTACCCGACTCGCGGGCCATGAAAATGTGCGAATAGACTGCATATCCTCTGACCGGGCCCGCAGCGAAACGCACGGAGAGGTCGCTCGAGAGAACTTGACGGCTCGTCAGTTTGGCGTCGTCGAAGGTGGACCGCGGATCGCTCACTTGCTGGAAGTAGCCGCCCGCGTGAACCGACAGGGCCTCGCCGTTTGTATCGAGGTGAACCTCCATCGTGTGGCTCTTTTCTGCGAGCAGCGTGCGCCCAGCCACCACCGTGTTCGCCGTGTTGCCGAACCGCGAGTTCATGCGCTCAAGACTGCTCGGGTCGAAGGAGGCGCGCGAATACAAAAACTTGATTATGTAAGGCGGAAACTCCCCCACGTATGCGAACCGGCCGTTGGGGGAAATGGAGGCACCGGGCAGCGTGATGCCGTCCAGGCGCACGCCCGCGTGAACAAAATGGCGGCCCGAAAACTCGTAGCGCGCGCTGACGTAGCTGCCGAATTGATCCGGGTGCATCACGCTGCGGGCATCTTGGCCGAGCGAGCCTGCACCGGGCTCGCCCCCGAGCGCGCACCCGATGTATTCAAGATTTTGCCCCGCGGGAATGGCCGAGGGTTGCGGCGGAACGGTTGCCGCTTCGTCGCGCGCGGGAACCGCCAGCGGTGACGTGATGCAATCGGTTGACGACGGCGACGGGTGGCGAATGGGGAAGCCGACGGCGTTCGACGTGGCGTAATCCGTGGCGATTCGCAGCATGGAATAGCGGAGGCCCGCGGAGAACGAGAGCTCGTCTTTTCGCAAAAAGAGACCCCGCGCCAAGACCGTTGTCAGGTCGGTCTGCAAACTCGTGGCGCTCGACTCTTGCCCCATTTGATAGAAGACCGGGCCCTCGTTGGGGTTTCGCGAGAAGTCGTATGACGGCGAAGCTTGGCCGTCGCGGCGCAGCAAAACGGACGAATTCGGCCCCAGGCTGCTTGCCCGGTAACGAATGATGCTCTCGGCCTTGGCGTCGCGCGACAAGTGCAACGTGTGCCGCAAATAGCCAGCCTTCTCGTCTTGAAAAATAGAAGGTGTAGTCTGCACGCGATCGCCCGGCGACGACAGCCCCTGCCCTGTTTCTCGGGCGTAGTACTGAACGCCTACTTCGAGGTCTTTGAACTCGAGTCGCGCATCGATGGAGCGCTTGTTGTCGGGCGATTCAAAGCGCCCTCCGATCGTTGGGTAGGCATCAAAAAGGCGTCGCCCCCAGAGACGCGGATCGGAATAGTACGTGTCGCCGAGGTAGCTGTATCCCTCACTCGTTCCCCGATCGAGCACGGCGGCTTCCATGCGCGCCGCCGCACGAAAAACGAAGTCGTGGCCGATGTACGCGGCGGTGGCGTCGATGATTTTTGTTGCCAAAGCGCGGAACGGCATGTTCGCGCTGGAACCGCCGTAAGACATGCGCGCATCGACATGCGTGCCGTAGTCGCCGAGAAGCTGGCGCTTTCCGTAGGTGCGCGTCGTGATGTTGATGACCGCTCCGACCGCGTTCGGACCCCAGTAGATCGGCGACGGCCCGTAAGAGACCTCGACGCGCTCAACGTTCGTGATCGGGATCGCCGCAAGGGTGTGCGCATCGCCGGAAAAAAGATTGTTCAGCGGGAGGCCATCGACCGCGACGATGTACGGAGCCGTAGCGCTCCCCGTGCGAACACCCCGGAACGATGCGTTGGCGTAACTCGGCCCGAAGGATCGCGAGACGTCGACACCGGGCAGGTCGTCGAGGAGTTCGCTGAGGTTCGCGTAGCCCCGCGCTCGCAGCGTCGCGGCAGAAAAAACGAGCGTCCACGCGGGCGCTGTTTTGACGCTCTCTTGGCGATTGACCGCGCCCGACAACATCGATGTGCTAACGTCTTCGGCGCCGACCGTTGTGGCCCCGGTTTCGTCTTCGTCTTCGCCGCCGTGCACCGAACGCCGAACGCCCGTGGGCAGCGTATTCGGCAACCCGTTCTCATCGGGCTTTCCCAAATCGGTGCGAGTGGCACCCTCGTCGCCGTTGCTCGACTCGGTGCTCACCGCCGTGCCCGCGCCGTCGGTTGTGGGGCTCATCGTGGCCGCAGGAGGCGCAGGGGCCGCGGTAGCCGCTGGTGCCGCCGCTGGGGGTGCTTTGCCCGCGGGGGCCGCGCCAGGGAGGCCAGGGAGGCCAGGAAGCCCAGTAACCTTGGGGAGGCTGGGTATGGCGGGCAGCTTGGGCATCGCGGGAAGGCCCGGAATCGCGGGCCCGGCGGCGGGCGGTGGGGCCGCGTGCGCGAGGGTCGTAACGAGCGCGATGGATGCGCAGCCACCGTAATACATGCATCGCAAGCTCATTGAGGAAATCCGTAGCGAAGAAGGACGGCGACGACGTCTTCGAAGTCGCCAATGGCACCGAGGAGCTGGCCTGCGAGGGCGATATCGACCGGGCTCGTAGGGTGAGAAGGGAGGCGTGCGCGCTCCGAGAAATAGTCGCAGTTCGGCGCGTATTGAAAGAGGTCGAGGGGGCGCCCCTCGTCGTCAAGTTTCGGAGCTCCGGCGATCGCGTCGATCATGTATTCTACACGCGCTGCCATGGCCTCGATCTGGACGACTTCGGCGGGCAGGGCCAAGAACGCGCGCTGGCGAATGGCATGCAACATGATGCGCGCGGTGGCACCTGGATCGCTTGCTGGCAGCACCGCGGCGAACACTTCGGAGCCCGGATGCTTGTCGAGCTCCGTGGCCTTAACCCAGCGACTTTTCAGGCGCCTGGGGTCGAGGTCTTCGTCGATGAGCTTCATGAGGGCGATGACCACCAGAGCGCGAGAAGTGTTCCAAGAACGGCGCACGCAGCCGCCGCGTAGTAACGCCACGGCGATCCAGAAAGCTCGATCGTGGGGCGCTCACCGACGGACTCTTGCTGCACCGCGGGGGTCGGAATGCGGAGGCGAAGCCGGCCCCGCACGTCGTCGAGGCGCATGGGGCTACCGGCGTACATGCCCTTGAAGCCGTCGTTGAGGCAGAAATAGAACGACTCAAAAACGACCGGGTGCGTATCGGCTTTGACCAGGAGTTGGTCGAGATACGTGAAAAAAAGCTCACCGCCGTCGGTCACGTCGTAGAGTTCGCTCTGCAGCGGCTCCCACCGGGTGACCTGCGCGCGCGCCACGGTGCGCACGAGCTCGTCGGAGTACACGACGATCGGAAAGAGTGTAAAGTACACCTCTCGTTCCGTCAGTACGTCGGCGAGGGTTGAGCGCAGCCCCAACAGCTGTTTTCGTATTTCAGAGCGCAGCCCCACGAGATCGGCCCCTTGCGGGTAGGCCTCTCCGATGGCTGGATCGTCGGCCAACTTTTCAACGGTCGGGAACCGCGGCTCGATGGCCTCGGGTACGGCCGTGGTGTCGAAGGGATCGCGGCTGCGGCGCGCGTGGGCGAGCTCGGCGGCATACGCGCGCAGGCACTCGGATTCGATGGCCGCGAAAGCGCGTTCGATGGGAAACCACAGGCGATTGGCTGGCGTCGGCATGGATGTCTACGGGGCGTAGGAGCGACGAATTTCGAGGTTGCGAAGGCACACATTTACCTCGACAACTTCTTGGGGAGTCCAGGCGCGAAGGACGCGTGTGAGCGCGCGGCCAAACGTATCTAGAAAAGGAATCGAGGTGCCATCAAGGCCATCGAAATTGACGGTGACAACTTGTTTAAGACCGCTCGCATGGCGGGCAAAGGGCTTCACGGCGGTGACCACAGAAGAAAGACCCTCGACGAAGCGCGCGAACGCGGGTTGGGCATCAGCAGACAAGAAGCGGAGCAAGAAACGCAAATCTTCTGTTCGGATTTCGGGATCTTGGCGCATCGCGATGAGGCGCAAAACAGCCTCGCGATCTCTCTCGAATGGAGACAGAGTGGCCTTGGTTATCGTTGAAAGCAAACTCCAGTCGAGACCCTCAATGAAGCGCGATGCTGGGGAAACTTCTAGGTCCAGACTATTGATGTCGTTTAGTTCCGGTTGAAACCAAAATGCGTCTACGGCCAGTCTCTCGGGGGCTTCGAAGGCCCCTGGAATCGCGACCTCCACGAAGGCGCGGCGGTCGCCGAGGCCGCCCGAGAACATGCTCTCCCAGCCGCCCGCTGCCGCGCGGATGGAGCCGTGTTCGAGGGGAGCGAAACCATCTTTCGTGATGCGGTTTACGGACAACACGGCCTGCGGGCGCAGGCCCGGGAGCGACACCGGCGCCATGACCGGGTGACGAAGCTGCGTTCCGTTTTCGTCGATCATGCCCGCGAAGTCGTGGATGCGGTTCACCGTGGCGACGACACCCATGTGAATCATTTCCAAGGAAAGTCTCAGGCTGGAAGGCCACTTGGGACTCACGTCGATGCAGATGGTGAAGCGCGTCCAGCGGGGAGGCGTGCGCGGAACCGTGACCTCGATGAACTGGGCCTGCTGCGGAAAACGAAAATAGAGGCGCTCGCGCTCGAGGGAGTTCGCGACAGCCTCGCCGCGGGCGTCGTCGAGGGTGGGCTCGCCGAAGTGATGGCCGCATGCGACGCCGACGCTGGCCTCTGTAACCCGCTCGTCGAAGACCACCGAGACGCCGACGAGGTTGGTTTCGATGGCGTGCAGAATCGTGGTGGACGCGGCAAAATCGCCCAAATGATTGATATGAATTGGAATGCGGCCAAGACTCTCCTGGCGAGGAAATCTGCTCTCAAAACGAAGGGCAATGCGCGAACCGGCGGGCCCTCGGCGGATGGTCTCGACACCGACAAGCGACGCGGGTAAAATGCGCATGCCGCGCAGGCTCGTGAATCTGTAAAAAGAGTCTTCACCGATGGGGCCTTGGCCCGGGCGACGCAGGACGAAGTCGGTCTCGCTCGGCAGCTCGACGACCTCAACGTGCCGCGTGTTCGATGCGCCCTTCAAGAGGCATGTGGACGGAATGGGGCGAAGCAGTTCGTCGAAGGTGGCGCGAAAAAGACGAAGCAGCGCGTCGTCCAAGCGTCCGCCGGCGGCGATGCGTGAACGGGCGGAAAAAAACGCGATGGCCTCCAAGAGGCGCGCCACATCGGGATCGTCGCGGTGCAGCGGAACGAGGGGATGCGCGCCCGCATACGCGATGCGAAAACGCTCGAGCGCCTGCATTTCGTCGAGGTAAGTGGCTTCGAGTTCTTTGTCGTCCATGAGGGTCAGCCGAGGTCGATCTTGGCGCCGTCAAGCTTGATGCTGGCGCCTTTGATGGTCGTCGTGGTGTCGCCAACATTCGTGGCGGGTGCAACCAGCTCGGCTTTCGCATCGCCCTTGATGGAGATCTGAGAGCCCTTCACAACAACCTTTTGTGTGCCTTCGATCGTCGCAGTGGCGCTCGCCGTCATGGTCGAATTCTTCGCCTCGGCGGTGAAGTCTTTCGTCGCCTTCAACGCCATGTTCGCGCTGCTCGTCACCGACGTATCTTTCGTCGAGGTCACGGTGAGCGTGTC
>CAMCKZ010000016.1 GCA_945875545.1 Polyangium aurulentum
TCTTCCGCGGCCTCTGGATCGACCCGTGAGAGCGTGGCCAGCACGCGTTCGCCCAGTTCGATGGACAGCGAGTCGATGAAATCGACGCGGTCGTCGGCCTCCATCTCGCTTGCCAATTCCGCGATGCGATCAGGGCCGAGATGCTCCCCGATCTCTTCCTGCTCGAGATCCCCAAGGCGCTCAAAAATCGGTGCCGCATCTTCCGCGGGCATCTCCCGCATCAAGATCGCAGCCTCTTCGGGCTCGAGCTCCGACAGGAAGTCGGCGACGTCTTCCGGGTGAATCTCGTCGAGCAAGTCGCGGACGGACTCCGGGTCTTCGCGGAGGAGTTTCTTCAGCTCGGGGCCGAGAAGCGTGGCGAGCCTCATGGCGGCGGACCCTAGGCCGAGACGCCGATCTTCACGATGCAAAAGCAACCCAAGCAGCGCGTCCCACGTTCGCCGCGGAGTGTCTACTCGAGCGTAAGCGCGAAACATTTTCTGGCACCCCGACGCCCGTGGATTGCATCGGCCCCGGTGCCGTAAGCTCGACGCCATGCTCATCGACGTGCTGACGGCGCTCCTTCGGGAGCACGACGATATTCAGGCTTTGGCGGTCATCGACGACTTGGGTGCCATCGTTTCAGAAACAGCGGCCATTCCTGGAAATGAAAAGGCTATCGCGGTTCTGGTTCGCGCATGGCTTGCGGCCCACGCCACGGGTGCAGGCCTCGCGGAGCTTCGCGCCGAAGGCCCTTCGTCGGCGTTTCTTGTGCGCACGCTGGGCCCGGCGACCGTCGTTGCAGACCTGAAGACCGGCGCCTCTCTTGGCCGCATCGCGTTGGTCTTGAGGCTTCAGCACAGCAGCCTCGTGGGAGCTCTCCCGTGAGCGACGCCCGCATCAAACTGCTCTTTCTGTCGGGCCCGAACCTTCAACTTCTCGGCACGCGCGAGCCGGCTATTTACGGCCACGAAACCCTCGAGACCATTTACGAGCGGGCCTGGGCGCGCGCACTGGAACTCAACGCCGATATGGACGGGCGGCAGACGAACCACGAAGGAACAATCGTCGATTGGATCGGCGAGTCGTACGGCTTTTTCGACGCGATCCTTTTGAACCCCGGCGCGTACACGCACACCTCGCTCGCCATCCACGATGCGATCGCCGGTGCGGGAGTTCCGACCATCGAGGTTCATCTTTCAAACATCTATGCGCGCGAAGAGTTTCGGCGCCACTCGGTCATCGCCTCCGCGTGCGTCGGGTCCATCGTCGGATTTCGCGGCGATGGGTACGTCCTCGCGGTCGAAGCCGTGGTGCGTTATCTGAGAGCCCGCGGAAAACACTGACCCCGGGCGAGGTGCATTTAGGCGCGCCGATGGCCGCCATGAGCCCAATTTAGGCGGCCTGCGTAGCGCTCTTCGCATTGGCTTTTTCCGCTCCGATGGCCTGTCAGGGCTTTCATCGGGCCGGCATTCGAGTACGGTCCCAAATCATGAAGCTCGACCTCGACCAGCTCGACGCGCTGCTCGCAAAACTTGCAGCGCATGACGTCTCCGAACTCGAATGGGAAGACGATACCGCGCGCCTTCGCGTCGTCCTTGGAAGGGCCGCATCGAACGCGGCGGCATCGCATGTTTTCGCGCCATCAGCGCCTTACCCCAATGCCGCGACGAGCGCCTCGCCGCAAGCCGGTGCGCCCACCGGAGCAGGCGGAGCAGGCGGAGCAGGCGCAGCAAGCCCCGTCGTCGTTGAAGGCACCATCGTCACGAGTCCATTTGTCGGTACGTTTTACCGTGCACCGAACCCCGAGGCCCCGAACTTCGTCGACATCGGAAGCACCGTCAAAACGGGTCAGACGTTGTGCATCGTCGAGGCCATGAAACTCATGAACGAGATCGAATCCGACGTCGCGGGCAGGGTCGTCGAGGTCTTCGCAGAGACGGGGAAATCCGTGGAATACGGCCAACGACTTTTCCGTATCGTCTCCGTTTGAGGGCCTCATGAAGAAGGTTCTTATTGCCAATCGCGGAGAGATCGCTCTCCGCGTCATTCGCGCTTGCCGTGAGCTCGGCATCGAAACCGTCGCGGTCCATTCCGAGGTTGACGCCCGCGCGTTGCACGTTCGTTTTGCCGACGAGTCGGTTTGCATTGGCCCAGCAAACGCGGCGCAAAGTTACCTCAACATCCCCGCGGTCCTCGCCGCCGCCGAGGTCACCGGCGCCGACGCCATCCACCCGGGCTACGGATTTCTATCCGAAAATGCGCGCTTCGCGGAGCTGTGCGGCAAGGCCGGAATCACCTTCATCGGTCCTTCTCCCGCTGCCATGCGGGCCTGGGGCGACAAGGTCACCGCTCGCGACAACGCGGCACGATTTGGCCTTCCACTTTTGCCCGGCTCGCGCGTTTTGGCTGACGCAGAACATGCGGTCGTCGAGGCCGAGCGCATCGGATTTCCCGTCATCTTGAAGGCTTCGGGCGGCGGCGGCGGGCGCGGAATGCGCATCGTGCGCAGCGCCGAAGAGGTGCGTTCTCAGTTTCCGAAAGCGCGCGCCGAGGCCGAGGCTGGCTTCAAAAATCCAGACATTTACCTGGAGAAATTCATCGAGCGCCCCAAGCACATTGAGTTCCAAGTCGTCGCCGATCAGCACGGCGGCGTGTGGACCCTCGGGGAGCGCGAATGTTCGCTCCAGCGTCGCCATCAAAAGATGGTCGAAGAGGCACCGAGCCCACGGATGAATCCCGAATCACGACAGCGTATGGCCGAGGTAATACGTCACGCAATTCGCGAAACTGGGTACCACTCCCTCGCCACGATGGAGTTCATCATGGACGAAACCGGTGAGCTTTATTTCCTCGAGACCAACACGCGCGTGCAGGTCGAACACCCCGTCACAGAAATGGTCACGGGGCTTGATCTCGTGGCGATGCAACTGCGTGTGGCCATGGGCGAAAAGCTTGATCTTCCAGACACGCGCCCGTGGCATTTTCGTGGGCATTCCATTGAGTGCCGCATCAACGCCGAAGACCCGGAAACCTTCGCGCCGTGGCCGGGGCTCATCACCGAATATTTTCCTCCCGGTGGGGCGGGTGTTCGGGTCGATTCGGGTATCTACGGGGGCTGGCGCGTACCGGCCGATTACGATTCTTTGCTGGCCAAAGTCATCGTTCACGCGCCCACACGTGCTGAGGCTATTGTGCGCATGAGGCGAGCCCTCGACGAATTCATCGTTGGAGGCATCCGTACGAATATTCCGTTCCACAAGGTGCTCATGAGCGACCCGGCTTTTCTCGACGGTTCCATGACGACACGTACGGTTGAAAACATCTTGGCGGAGCGCAAGGCCCGCCTCCAGTCGTCGTAATTACGCGCGGATGCTGTCCCATAAGAACAACTTCTAGTTGCCAGCGCCACCGGCATGCAGTAGAGACCGTTCGGTGGACCGCTCAGCCGAAATCTTCCCGCGACAACTTCGTCACATGCGTCTTCAGCGAGGTTTCTCGCAGGAGCAACTGGCAAAACTTGCCGGCTTGAGCATAAACGCCATCAGCTCGTTTGAGCGCGGCCTGAGGTTTCCGCGGCCCCGATCCCTCGATTCGCTCGCGGGCGCGCTGGGCGCAGAACCGAGCGCGTTCATGAGCGATGTGGTCCCGGCAACAACGGATCGCGGCACGCTCGCCGACATTCTCACGCTGCTTAGCCGTGCCAACAACGACACACTGCAGACCGTGCTCGAGCTCGCGAAGGTGATCGTCGTCCGCGACCATCGTCGCCTCGATGTGGCTGCGGCGCCTGTGGAAATTACCGCAGAAGCCTGACACTGGCGATGGCCCGGTGAGGGCTGTCTAATCGGCCCAGGCGGTTAACGAGGGACCATGCGTTTGTGCGCGTGGCCTTTTTTTTTGCGCATCATCCACGCCCCGCGCCTCCGAGCCGAAGTCGGGGCACACCCGCTCCGTCAACGAGGGAACGGGTGGCCGTCGCGTCAATTCGTGCGGCATTTGTCTCGGTCCTGGTTTCGACCATTTCGCGCGATGATGCCCGCGCCGCGCCGCATCTCCGGTGTAGAAGCCTCGACGATGAGCGATTCGAAAACGAGCCCGCGGCTGTTGACTACGACGACGGTTCGCGGAGTGGAGAGCCCGAGCCCATTCCCCTCTTCCACGCGCGTCTACGTGGAAAAAGACGGGCTCCGCGTCCCGTTTAGGTCCATCGCGCTCCAGGGCGAGCCGCCCATATGCGTGTATGATACAATAGGCCCCGTGGGCCACTCGCTGCAAGACGGCTTGCCTCGCCTCCGCGCCCCGTGGATCGACGAGCGCATCGCGGCCAAACACCCGCGGCCAACGCAGCTTTTCTACGCACGCGAGGGCACCATCACGCCCGAAATGAAGTTCGTTGCCCTCCGTGAAAACGTGACGGAAGAACACGTGCGAAGCGAGATCGCCCTGGGGCGTGCGATCATCCCCGCAAACATTCGGCACCCCGAGCTCGAGCCGATGATCATCGGCCGAAACTTTCTCGTTAAGATCAACGCGAACATCGGCAACTCCGCTGTTTCAAGCTCGATCGACGAAGAGGTCGAGAAGCTCCAATGGGCCGTGCGGTGGGGCGCCGACACCATCATGGACCTCTCCACGGGCAAAGACATCAAGGCCACGCGCGAGTGGATTCTCCGCAATTCTCCTGTGCCCGTGGGCACGGTTCCCATCTACGAGTGCCTTGAGCGGGTGAAGGGAAAGGTCGAGCACCTGTCGATCGATCTGTTCCTCGAAACGCTCGAAGAGCAAGCGGAGCAAGGGGTCGATTATTTCACGATCCACGCGGGAGTGCTTCTTCGTTACGTGCCGCTCACGGCCAAACGCGTGACCGGAATTGTGTCGCGCGGCGGCGCCATCATGGCCAAGTGGTGCCTCGCGCATCACAAAGAAAACTTTCTGTACGAGCACTTTGATCGCATCTGCAAGCTGTTGGCAAAATACGACGTCTCGTTCTCCCTCGGCGACGGCCTGCGTCCCGGGTGCATCGCTGACGCCAACGACGCCGCCCAATTTGGCGAGCTCGAAACCCTCGGCGAGCTCACCACCGTCGCGTGGGCCCACGACTGCCAAGTGATGGTCGAGGGCCCGGGCCACGTGCCCATGAACAAGATCAAAGAGAACATGGACAAGCAACTGGCGATTTGCCACGAGGCCCCATTCTACACCCTCGGCCCTCTCGTGACCGACATCGCGCCGGGCTACGACCACATCACGAGCGCGATCGGCGCGGCAATGATCGGCTGGTTCGGCACCGCAATGCTTTGCTACGTCACGCCGAAAGAGCACCTCGGACTCCCCAACCGCGACGACGTCAAAGCGGGGGTCATCGCGTATAAGATCGCCGCCCACGCCGCCGACCTCGCGAAGGGCCATCCCGGCGCCCAGGAGCGCGATAACGCGCTTTCCAGAGCCAGGTTCACCTTCCGGTGGAAGGACCAGTTCGCCCTCGCCCTCGACCCCGAGACGGCCACCGCGTACCACGACGAAACCCTGCCGGCAGACGCCGCCAAAGACGCGCACTTTTGCTCCATGTGCGGCCCGCATTTTTGCTCCATGAAAACTAGCCAAGACGTCCGCGATTTCGCGGCCTCAACGAGCGAAGCCACGAGCGCCGAAATTGAAATCGGACTGCGCCAAAAGGCCGAAGAGTTTCGCGAGCGCGGCGGAGAGATCTACAGCGCGGAATGAGGGATTTTCCTGCTGTTTTTTCTGCAAGGTGCCGGGCGTGAAGGTCGCGCGGAGCGACACGGAGCAAGCCGCCGAACAGGAGATTGTCTTTCCGATCGAGGGCATGACCTGCGCCGCCTGCCAACTGCGCGTTGAGGGTGCACTGCGGGCCCTGGAGGGCGTTCACG
This sequence comes from Polyangium aurulentum, assembly GCA_945875545.1. Classification (GTDB taxonomy): domain Bacteria; phylum Myxococcota_A; class Polyangia; order Polyangiales; family Polyangiaceae; genus CAIQDA01. The sequence goes on from CAMCKZ010000016.1 coordinate 5,874, forward strand.
AGGCCTCTGTCAACCTGCTTGCCCATCGCGCCAACGTCCGTTTCGATCCCCGGCGCACGACCCCGCAGTCCTTCGTCGCGGCGGTGGATCGTGTCGGCTTCGATGCCTCCCTGCCCCTTCGGCCGGTCACCCTTGTGGAACAAACGCGCGCGGCACACGAACGCCGACAGTCGGACTTTTTGAAGCTCTTCGTCCGCGCGGGCCTGGCTTCCGTCGTGGCCATTTTCGCTATGGCGGCAAGTGGTCACGGAGCGATGGCTGGAAGTGAGCACGGCGCGATGGCAGCATCGTATTCCATGGGTTTTTCCTGGGTTGACGCCTTCGTGGTCGGGGCTTCACTGGCCCTCGGATTTTCCATTTTCGAGCGCGGCGTTCGCGAACTTTATCTCCGCGCGCCGGGGATGGACGCCTTGGTGACCCTCGGAAGTGCCGCAGCCCTCGCGTTGACCGCCGGCGCATGGTTGCAGTTTGCATCCTTTCACGGGCAGCATCACGCGGACGGCATTCCTACTTTGGTGGCCGCACTTCTCGTCGGTCGCACCCTCGAAGCACGCGCGAAGGGCGAGACCCTCGTCGCGCAGGCCTCGCTTGCGGCGCTCTTGCCGGCGCGCACGGTGCTTCTTCGCGACGGCCACGCGGTGCCGGTTCCAACGCGCGAGCTTCTTCCGGGCGACGTCGTTCGCGTGTCCGCCGGTGAGGCTTTTCCCTGCGATGGAAGCATTTTGCTCGGTGAAAGCGACGCCGACGAATCAGCTCTCACGGGCGAGGCTCGCCCCGTCACAAAGGGGCCTGGCGACGGTGTCATCGCTGGAACGCGCAACGGTCTTGGAACGCTCGACGTACGCGTGGCAAGCGTCGGCGACGGAACGATGCTCGCCGCAATCTTGTATTCTGCAGAGATCTCGCAGCGGCACCGCGGCGAGCTGGAAGGATTGGCGGCGCGCGCCATTCGTCCATTTGTTCCTACGATGATGCTCGTGGCGCTGGTGGTGGCCGGGGCATGGGGCTTTTACGCGGGGGCCGCATCGGCCCTTCTGCACGGCGCCAATGTGCTGTTGGTGGCGTGCCCGTGCGCCCTCGGATTGGCCGTTCCAGCGGCCATCACCGTTGCCCTTGGGCGGGCCTCTTCCCTAGGAATTTTGCTGCGCCGAGGCTCGGCAATGGAGCAGGCGTCCGCGGTGACCCATGCCTGTTTCGACAAGACGGGAACCCTCACCACGGGCCACATGAGCATCCACAGTGCCCACGCTGCGATACCCCACACGGAGGCCGCGCTTCGACACGCTGCGGCCGTCGCTGAAGAGGGCATCGATCATCCGCTCGCGCGCGCGCTCCAGGTTCCTCGGGCCGCGTCCCACGGTTGGTCGCGGCGCGTGGTGCCTGGAAGGGGCGTGATTGCCACACGGCTTCTCGATGCGATTGTGGTGGGCACCCCCGCGTTCGTGGCCGCCGAACTTCACCAGAGCTTGCCGGACGAACCGAAGGAATTCGGCACCCCCATCGCCGTCGCTCAGAACGGGATATTCGTAGGGTATTTGCTCATTTCTGACACCCTTCGCCCCGGCGCAGCGGAGCTTGTAGCCGCCCTCCGCCGAAGGCACATTTCTGTGACGGTGCTCACGGGTGATGATGCAGTCTACACGGAGATGATTCTTGCTCCGTTGGCCGTCGAGGCGCACTGCCGCATGACGCCGGACGGAAAACGCGAAGCCATCGAAGCCTTGCGCGCGAAGAATCCGAAGTGCGTGGTGCTGTTTGTCGGAGACGGCATCAACGATGCTCCGGCCCTGGCCGCCGCCGACGTGTCCGTCGCATTGTCGTCGGGAACCGCCATCGCGCGTTCCGTCGGAGACGCGATTTTACTGCACGACGACGTGCGAAACCTCGTGCCGTTTCTTTCCCTTGCACGGCACACGGTGCAAACCATGAAGCGCAACCTCGGGTGGGCTGCACTCTACAACCTTTTGGCGTTGCCCCTTGCGGCCGGTGTTTTCGAGGGCTTCGGCGTGCACATGACGCCCACGGTGGCCGGGGCCGCGATGGCCGCAAGTTCGCTCGGCGTGCTCGTGCAGTCGCTCGCGCTGCGCTGGACAACGCTCGAGAAAGTCTGAGTGCCCGCGTCGCGTCAGCCTTCGGTGCGGGGCTTGTGGAGCTTGTGAGACTTGTGAGGCTTGCGCAGCTTCGATGCACCGGCCTTGAATGCAAGATGCACGAGTTCCGGAGCGTGGCGCGCGACGGAGGCCGCGAGCTTTCCGTGGAGCGTCACAATGACCTCGCGCCGACGAGCCTCCACCGCATCGATGATTTGCCGGGCCGCCACTTCGCGCTTCATCACGAGAAACGTCGGGACCGGATCGGAGCCCGGTGAGTGGCTGCCATCACGCCTTTTCTCCCGGATTTCGCTCTCGACAAATCCCGGGGCCACATGCGTTACCGCCACGCCCCTCGGGGACATTTCACCGTAGAGAGCCTCAGCCAGAGCACGTACGGCGTATTTACTCATCGCATACGCGGAGTTATCGGGCATCGACACGTAACCCATGACGGAACCGACAATGGCGATCGAGCCCTTCGTGATGGAGACCGCCGGTATCGCCGCTTGAACCGTTCGCACGACGCCAAAAACGTTGGTCTCGAACTGCCGACGAAAATCGTCGATCGACAGGTCTTCCACCTGACCGCCCACTGAAAATCCCGCGTTCGCCACGACCACATCGAGCTGCCCGAACATCTCTTGCGCCGCCGCGACGGCCTTCTCGATCGAGCCGTCGACGCACACGTCGGCCTCGACCCCCAGGCACTGATTTCGCCCAAGGCGATCCTCGAGGGAACGCAGGCGATCCACGCGGCGCCCCACAGCGACGACGCACGCCCCGCGGCTCGCCCATTCGAGCGCCATCGCCTCGCCAATACCCGACGTAGCCCCGGTAATCATCACGACTCGCTTCATGGGCAATCCCCTAGGTGGATGCTGGGAAACGCGGAACCGCCCCAAATCGTCGCTTGGGCTCGTCGAAATACAGAAAGTATTCCTGCCTCGCCCTGCACTAGCTTTGGGAGCGTCCGCGTTTCCCAGCGCATTCCTAGCAGTCCGCGCGCCGGGTCGATAGGGGTCGATACGGTGCCCTGCGGCGAGGCCGCCCCTGGGCCGTGAATCGTCGGTTGTCCATTGCCCGACCCCGAGCTTCACCGCTACATCGCGGCCATGCTCGTTCTGCCCGGTGCCCCCGCTCTTTCCGACGCCCGCCTCGCGAAGCTTCACGCGATTGCGCTCGTGGGCAATCCCGGGGTGACGGGGATAACTGCACACTACATGCACTTTGTGGAGTGCGGTGAAACGGCGACCGCCGTCGAACGAGACCGCCTCGAAGCCATTTTGGGAATCGATGCACAATGCATGCGTCGTTCCGGCGATCACGGCTTCATCGTGTCGCCCCGGGTCGGCACGATCAGCCCGTGGTCGTCGAAGGCCTCGGACATCCTGGGGAGGTGCGGCCTTGGGTCTCTTGGCCGCATTGAACGCTGCGTCGGGTATGGATTTTCAGGTGAAATCATCAATGAATCCATGCTCTTCGCGAACATCCACGACCGCATGACCGAGTCGGTTCTTCGTAGCGACAACGACGCGCGGGCCCTCTTTTCCAGCGACCTCCCGCGCAAGCTCTCACGTGTTGACCTCCTCGGGAGAGGGGCTTCGGCGATCGAAGACGCGAACGACACACTGGGGCTCGCGCTGTCTCCTGACGAGGTCGCGTACCTGGCCCACTCGTTCACGCAGGCGCAGCGCAATCCCACGAACGTTGAGCTCATGATGTTCGCCCAGGCCAACAGCGAACACTGCCGCCACAAGATTTTCAACGCGAACTTTGTCGTCGACGGCGTCGCGCAAATTCGCTCGCTTTTCGATCTTATCAAGCTCAGTACGGCGGCGAGTCCAGCCGGTGTATTGTCGGCGTATACCGATAACGCGGCCGTCATTGCAGGCTCTCTCGGCGGGCGATTCTTCCCGCGCGAAGACGGCGTTTACCGCACGACCGAAGAGCCGATCCATATTCTCGCCAAGGTCGAAACGCACAACCACCCGACTGCCATCAGTCCCTTTCCCGGGGCGGCCACGGGCGCGGGCGGCGAAATTCGCGACGAGGGTGCAACGGGTCGAGGCGCGAAACCCAAGGCGGGCATCTGTGGCTTCGCCGTTTCTCACCTGCGCCTGCCCGGTGCGCCGCGGCCTTGGGAGTCCATAAACCCAGGGAAACCTCAGAGAATCGTCGACCCGCTGCGCATCATGATTGACGGACCCCTTGGGGCTGCCGCGTTCAACAACGAGTTTGGGCGACCGAACATCGGCGGCTTTTTTCGTGATTTCGAACTCCAAGTTCCGACCCATGCCGGCCCCGCGTGGCGCGGTTTTCACAAGCCCATCATGGTCGCGGGCGGACTCGGCAGCGTGCGCCCAATGCACGTGAAAAAGGGCATCATCGAGCCGGGCCATCTCGTGATCGTTCTCGGCGGGCCCGCGATGCTCATCGGTCTCGGGGGCGGAGCAGCCTCGTCCGTGGCAAGCGGTGCATCGAGCGAAGACCTGGATTTTGCCTCGGTTCAGCGCGACAACGCGGAGATGGAGAGGCGCTGCCAAGAGGTCATCGATCGGTGTTGGCAGATGGGCGATGGCAACATACTTCGGTCGATCCACGACGTGGGCGCGGGTGGCCTCTCCAATGCCCTTCCGGAGCTCGTACACGAGTCCAAACGCGGCGCCGTTTTTCAGTTGCGCGCCGTGCCCACCGCCGAACCTGGACTCGCGCCCCACGAGCTCTGGTGCAACGAGGCGCAGGAGCGTTACGTCCTCGCGATCAACGAGAGCGATCTCAGTATTTTCGAGGCTATTTGCAGGCGGGAGCGCTGCCCATTTGCGGTCGTCGGCCGCGCCACCGAGCCTGCGGATTTGCTCGTCGAGGACGCGCTGCACAACGATTCGCCCGTCTCGATGCCCATGCATGTTCTCCTCGGCAAGCCTCCGAAGATGACGCGGAATGCGGACCGCGTGGACCGGCCCGGAGACGATTTCACGGGAGCCGAATTGCCCCTCGGCGAGGCCCTTACCCGCGTGCTGCAACAGCCTACCGTTGCCGACAAAAGCTTCTTGCTCACCATCGGCGACCGATCGGTGACCGGGCTTGTGACGCGCGATCCCTTCGTTGGTCCCTGGCAAATCGCCTGCGCCGACGTTGCTGTAACACAGGCAAGCTACAACGTATATGTTGGCGAAGCGATGGCCATGGGCGAGCGGTCACCGGTCGCCATTTTGAACCCCGCAGCCTCGGCGCGCTTGGCCGTGGCGGAGGCCCTAACGAACGTATGTGCCGCGTATGTTGGGGAGATTGGTCGTGTAAAACTGAGCGCGAACTGGATGGCAGCCTGCGGCGAACCCGGTGAAGACGCCGCTCTCTTTGACGCGGTGCAGGCGGTGGGCGCTGAGCTCGCGCCCGCCCTCGGCATTGCGATTCCCGTGGGAAAAGACAGTCTATCCATGCGCACGGTGTGGAGCGATGGCGGAGAAAAGAAGAGCGTCGTTTCGCCGTTGGCCCTCGTCGTCACAGCGTTTGCGGCCGTCAAGGACGTGCGAAAGACGCTCACGCCCCTCATGGATTTCTCGGAAAATGGGCGTGCGGATCTTGTGCTGATCGACCTTGGCCGCGGGCGCTGCCGCCTCGGAGGCAGCATCGTGGCGCAGGTGTACGAGAGCATCGGCCGCGAGACCCCGGACCTCGACGACCCCAAATTGCTGCGGGCTTTTTGGGAGCTCATACAGACGTCGCATGACGATAACTACCTCGCGTCTTACCACGACAGATCCGACGGCGGGCTTGCGATTACCCTGCTCGAAATGGCATTTGCCTCCGGCGCAAGCTTGTCGATTTCTCTTCCGTCCGGGCAAGCGTCCGGGCAAGCGTCCGACCTCGCGGTTCTCTTTTCCGAGGAACTGGGGGCCGTCGTGCAAGTGCGGGGCGCGCACCGCGAGGCCTTCTTTGCTCGCGCGAAGTCCCTCGGCCTTGAGCCTTGGACGCACGCGATTGGCACCGCCGCGCTCGGGCGCTCGATTCGGATCACGCGCGAGGGCCGAGCCCTCATCGATGGCGACCGGTTCGCGCTGCGGGCCCAGTGGAGCGAGGTGACCCATCATGTGGCGCGACTTCGCGACGACGCCACGTGCGCCGACGAAGAGCACGCGCTTCGCGTTGATCCTGCGAATTCTGGGCTCACAGCGCTTGTCGCCTTCGACGCGGCCCGCGATATTTCCGCGCCCTACCTGAACCTCGGAGCCCGCCCGCGCGTAGCGATCTTTCGCGAGCAGGGGGTCAACGGCCACGTCGAAATGGCCGCCGCTTTCGACCGCGTGGGCTTCGAATGCGTAGACGTGCACGCGACCGACCTCCTCGAAAAACGCGTGCAGCTTGCAAGCTTTCGAGGGCTCGTGGCATGCGGCGGATTTTCTTACGGAGACGTGCTCGGCGCGGGCCAGGGCTGGGCCAAGTCGATTCTTTTCGACCCCAGCGCGCGTGAACAATTTGAAGCATTTTTCCAGCGTTCAGACGCGTTCACCTTGGGCGTGTGCAACGGATGCCAGATGCTCGCGAACCTGCGCGAGCTCATCCCCGGCGGCGGCCTGTGGCCCCGTTTTCGTCGAAACCGCAGCGAGCAATTTGAGGCCCGTGTCGCGATGGTTCGCATCGAGGAGAGCCCATCGATTTTCTTCCGCGGCATGCACGGCTCGCATCTTCCAGTGGCCGTCGCCCACGGCGAAGGTCGCGCGGTTTTTGACAACGCCGCCGCCCAAATGGCAGTCCGCGAGGCGGGACTTTGCGCCGCGCGTTTTGTCGATGGCCGCGGCGATAGAACCGAGGTTTACCCGCTAAATCCCAACGGATCCGTCGGCGGCCTCACCGCCATCACGACCCCCGACGGGCGCGCAACCATCCTGATGCCGCATCCGGAGCGGGTCATTCGCACGGCCCAACTTTCATGGCATCCGCGCGACTGGCACGACGACTCACCGTGGCTGCGCTTCTTTGGCAACGCGCGAGCCTGGGTCGATTAGCGCGCTTCGACCGATTGTTCCTGGCGAAGCCCGAGACCAGGGTTACGTTGGGGCCCATGCGCTGGGATGAAGACCACGACAGCAACGACGTCGACGATCGACGCGGCGACAGCCCCCTTTCCGGGCTTAGTGGCGGCGGTGGCGGCGGCGGTTTCTGGTTCCTGCTGCAGGTTTTGCCCTGGCTCGTGCAGTCGCCGATGGGGCTGATGTTGGCCGTCGGTTTTGTTGGATTTGTAGGCATTCGCGCGCTCGTCGGCGGCGGCGCGCCCGCGCACGAGGCGCGCCACCAGCAGGCCAGCCACGGGCCCCAGAGCGCCACAAAAGACGCGAGTTACCACTTCGTCAGCTTCGTTCTCGACGACGCCCAGGCCACTTGGCAGCGCGTCTTCGACGAGAACGGTTTGCGTTACCGGCGCTCACGGCTCGTCATGTATGCGGGTCGTACGCGTACGGGCTGCGGACTAGGTGAGGCTGCTATGGGGCCGTTCTATTGCCCGGGCGACGAACGCACGTACCTTGACGTGTCTTTCTTTCGCGAACTGGAACAGCGTTTTGGCGCACCCGGAAAGTTCGCCCAGGCCTACGTCATCGCCCACGAAATCGGCCATCACGTGCAAAAAGTCTTGGGAACGAACGAAAAACTGGGCCGGTTTGGCCACAAAGAGGGCGCTGAAGGCGGGTCTGTGCGGCTTGAGCTGCAGGCCGACTGCTACGCAGGAATGTGGGCCCACGGCACGCAGGCCCGGGGCGTCCTTGAACCGGGCGACTTCGAAACCGCCATCAAAGCCGCGCAAGCCATCGGCGACGACGCCCTCCAGCGGCGCGCACAGGGGTACACCGTGCCCGAGTCGTTCACCCACGGCACCTCCGAGCAGCGCATACGCTGGCTGACCCGCGGCTATGAAAAGGGAACCCTCGACGCCTGCGACACCATCCACGCCCGCGAGCTCTGAGCGCGCGCCCCGCGCACTTCTACGTGGTCGGTGCGGGCTCGCGGCGGCTGCGCAGCCACGCGATGAATGGCGGCGCGATCGAGATGACCACAATGACGTAAACGATGCGCTCGATGGACTTAGCGTCGAATATTTTTCCTAGAAAATACCCTAGCGAAGTCATCGATGCGACCCACGCGACTCCGCCGCCAATGTTGAACTGGGCGAAGCGGGAGTAGGGCATGTTTCCGATGCCTGCAACGATGGGCGCGAACGTGCGAGCGAAGGGCATGAAGCGCGCGACAACGATGGTCTTGCCGCCATGCTTCGCGAAAAAGTCGCGGGTTGCGAGCAAGTGGTCGCGCCTAAAAAAACGCGACTGTTCGCGCTCATAGAGTGCCGCGCCCGCCCTGCGTCCAAACGCGAAACCCACCGCGTCGCCGGCGATGGCCATGACCATCAGAACAACGTTCAGCACGAGAAGATTGACGAAGGGATCGAGCCCCATGGGGTTAATCATTCCGCTGTTCACCAAGACGCCGGCGGTCACGAGAAGCGAGTCGCCCGGGAGGAAAAAACCCACGAGCAATCCGGTTTCAGCGAAGATGATCGCCATCAGCACCGGGTAGCCGCCCCAGTTGATGAGACCCGGCAAATTGCTAAGAAAATGAATCAACGAACGAACAGCTTCCATGCGGCGCGGCACTAGTCGGCTTGTGACCCGGTCGCAAGCAAGAGGCGGTTCTTCTTTTCACCGCGACGATTTCGACCCTCGCTCCCGCGTTCCAACTCTTGCTCTCGAACCCCTCCTGCCCACAGGTGCATCCCATGCCCATGACCTGCCTCGCCATTCAGCTCGAAGGCGCTTTCCACGTCGGCAATTTGGTCCTTCGCGAGCTGCCCCTCGGCGAGCTTGCACCTCACCACGTGCGCGTCGCCATTCGCGCGGCCAGCCTCAACTTTCGCGACCTCTTGATGGTGCGCGGCGTCTACAACCCCAAGCAGCCGACGCCGCTGATTCCGTGCAGCGACGGCGCGGGCGAAGTTTTGGCGGTCGGGGCGAACGTGCGCGCGTTCAAGGTCGGCGACCGGGTTACCACGTGCTTTTTTCAGGATTTTTGCTCGGGAGAGGCCACCCGAGAAAAGATGAGCACGAGCCTCGGTGGCCCTATTCAAGGCACACTTCGTACGGTTTGCGACTTCCTTGAAACAGGTCTCGTCCATACGCCGTCTTACCTAACCGATGGGGAGGCCGCAACGTTGCCGTGCGCAGCGCTCACCGCGTGGAACGCCCTCGTCGAACAAGGAAATGTGAAACCCGGGCAAACGATTTTGCTCCAAGGCACCGGCGGCGTTTCGATCGCGGCCCTGCAGATCGCCCGCGAACTTTTGGGGGCGCAGGTAATTCTTCTCTCGCGAAGTGCTGAAAAACTCCGCCTCGCAAGCGCATACCGGCTCCTCGGCGCTATCGACACCGGCGCCACGCCCGACTGGAGCAAGGCTGCGCGCGCTCTCACGCCGGGCGGACGGGGAGTCGATCACGTGGTCGACGTGGGCGGTGCTGACACCCTTCAACAGTCGATTCGCGCGCTTCGGCCTGGCGGCACCGTCTCGGTGATTGGCGTGCTGTCCGGAGCGAAAACCGAGCTTCAACTCACCCCGATGCTGATGCAAAATCTCCGCCTTCAAGGCGTCTTGGTGGGCACGCGCGAGATGCAACTGCGCATGAATGCGGCCTACACGTCAGCGGCAATCAAACCTATTATTTCTCAGCAATTTTCCCTGGCCGAGGCCCGCCAAGCCTTCGCCGCGCTTGCCCTCGGTGCTCACTTTGGCAAGGTCGTCATTCGCGTCGATGCGTGAGCATCAAACTCACGGCTCCCAGCGCAAACTTTCGCCTTCCACCTTGGCAACGATTTGCTGATTGAGCCCTTGCGGATTGGCCATGAAGAGCCCACCGCGACTCGAAAAAAAGGCAATCATGCGGCCGTCCGGCGAACAGGCCGGGTACTTGTTCGACCCCTGCCCTTGCGTGAGCCTCTGCAGGCTTCCGCCATCCGGATCGATGGAAAAGACGTCCCATACGCCGCCCTCGCGGCCCATGAAAAGAATGCGCATGCCCTGCGGCGTGCCGCACCACGTGGGCGCCATATTTTCCTTGCCCCGCCATGTCACGCGTTTGCCCTCGACATAAATTTGTTGCGTCCCGCCCACATCCGACGCCCACGCGAGGCGACCGTCGGAGGAGAACGCGGGGTGCGTGCTTAGGCCCCCCTGGGTGACACGCTGAGGCTCTTTCGCGCCGAGTTCGCCCTTGAAGACGTCTGCGCGTCCGCCGCTCGCTACAACGGCCGCCAGGCGCTTTCCGAAGAAGGCGACGCCCAACGCGAGGCCGGTCTGTTCAAACACCGGAGCGGGCACGCCGACTTTGAAGATCGCGAACGAACCGTTGGTTTGGCTGCCCGAATAATAGACGCCGCCGGGGCCGAATGCAGGGGCCTGCGCCACGTCTTGAGGGGCCGGAAGGCGCCCGAGCCCCGAGCCATCGGCGTCGATGACGAAGATGCCGCGCTTGCCTTTTTCCGTGCGCGAACTGAAAACCAAACGACCGCCAAACGAGCCCGGCGTGCCTGTGAGCCACTTGATGACCTCGTTGCAAAACTGATGGGTAACACTTCGCATACTCTCTTTCGATACATCGTATGCCTTCGTTAGTACAGCGTCTCTGCTTCGGCTTACCGCAAACAGCCTAAATGTAACGCGCGTCGCCTCGACCTGCGTTTTTACGACGTATTCCGCCCCGACTTCGCGCCAGGAGCGGTCGTCGATGCGCGTCGTTTCGCCCGCTACGTCGCCCTTGAACGAGCGCGGATCGATGACCTCCACGAGGGACGAGAGCTGAAAGTCGCGACTCATCACGTCCGCCGACATGGCGTCGTCGGTCCCCTGGGCAGCCACGACCGCGACCTTGAAGAGGGCGCGCGCGGCACCCGAAACATCGATCTCGGTGACCTCAGCGGCTCGCTCTTCTCCAAGTTGCGGAAGGGGGCCTTCGTCGTGGGATACGACGGGAGGGGCAGTCGTTGCCGGGGCCGTTACCGGGGCCGTTACCGGGGCCGTTGCCGGGGCCGGCGTGGAAGCTGCGCCGAGCGGAAGCGCGGCAAGGGAAAAGGCGGCCAGAGCGGCAAAGGCAAAGCGTGGCATGAGGTCCATTGGGGCAGGAGTTGGAGAGTACAACGGGAAGTCAAGTCAAATCGGTCGCGGAGCTTAGGGCTGAAAATTCACCACGATCGTCTTGCCGCGAAAGACGGCAGCTTCGTCCGCCGGGGGCTCCGGGAGCGTCGTACGTTGGTCGCGAAGGAGCAGCAACATGTTGCGCGCCGAGTCGTCGAAGAACTCGTTGCCGCTCGACCTCACGGGCTTCTCCGAAACCGCGACGATGTGCATCGTGGCGTCGGTGGTGATGGCGTACTTGACCGTGAGCTGGGCCACGTCGCCGGGCGTCAAGAACGACGGAATGCGCCAATAACGGCCAAAAAAATCCTTCAACTGGGCAGCGTAAATACTTCCGGCGCGCACCTTCGACGGGTCGGTCTGTGTGCCAAAACTGCTGCCGCCCGCCGCGCCCGCCGCGCCCGTACTCGGGGGCCCCGCATCGGAAATCGGCGCCACGACCGGCGCATTTTTCTCCGCGAAGGCTTCCGCTTTTTCCGCAAAGCGCGAGAGGGAATCGTCTTCTTTCGCGACCTTCGGCTGCGGTCCCGCGTCGCGTTTTACGACCGGCTCGTTGGAGGCGTTTTCGGACGCGACGATCACATCGCTCGGCTTCGTCGGCATGGGCGGCGCTGCACGCTGTGGCAGTTCAAACACCCGAGGCGCGTCACCAAGTTTCAGCAATTCTGCAGCAATAACAGGGGCTGGTATATAGGTGCGCTCAGTCGTACGCATACGCACATACCCGGCCATCGTGAGCCCCACCATCGCGGCCGGTATGGCATGCACCGCAAACGCCAGAGCGAGCCCGACGGCCCATTCGTCCGGGGCGTGATGCGCTTGGGGTCCTGTCGATCGCATCTTATTTCACGACGAGTGGATCGGTCACCATCCCGAGTTTTTCCACGCCCGCCGCCCGCGCTGCGGCCATCGCGCGCAGCACCACGCCGTAGCGCACGCCCTCGTCGGCCTGAATATACAGTTCCTTGTCGTCGCGCAGCCGCGCGTTCGTTCGCAAGCGATCGGCCATGCCCACGGTGATTTCATCTTTGCCCAAGAAGACCCTTTCGTCCTTCGTGACCGTAAGAATCAGCTTCGATTCATCGGTCGTCATGGGCGACGTTTTCGCCTTCGGAAGGTCGACCTGAACGCCCGTGTGAAGCATGGGAGCGGTGACCATAAAGATGACGAGCAAGACCAGCATGACGTCGATGAGCGGCGTCACGTTTATCTCGTTAAGGCCTCCCAAACGCCTGCGTTTTCCCCCGCTAGAAGAGAGTGCAGCCCCCATGACTCACACGCCTCCGAGCTTGGCGCGGGCGACGACTTCATCGCCAAACGCGTCGAATCCGTCGGCCACCTGGCCGATGCGGCGTGCAAAATAATTGTACGCCATGACGGCGGGAATGGCGGCCACGAGTCCAACGCCCGTGGCGATGAGGGCCTCTGCGATTTTGGGGGCCACCACCGGCAGGTTGGCGGACTGCTGATTTCCGATGCTCAAAAATGCGTCCATGATCCCGTAGACGGTGCCGAAAAGTCCGATGAACGGAGCGGTCGAACCAATCGTGCCGAGCAGCGCCATCCATGACTCCAAGTGGGAAAGTTCCTGGATTGTAGCGCGCCTCACGACGGCGCCCAAACGCACCGCGGTCGATTCATCGAGCACCCCAAGCCGGCCGCCGGTCATGCGAAGAAGCTCGTTGTAAGCGGTGGCAAAAATCCGCGCATGGGGTGCCATGGTGCGCTCGCTCGCCGCCCGAGCCACCTCCTCAAACGATCGGGCCTTGTCGTACGCCTTCAAGAAGATCGCGGTCTCGGTGCTGGCGCGCCCAAGATGAAGGATCTTCATGCCGATAACTAGCCAGCACATTCCTGAAAATAGCCCCAATATGATGATGACGGCTTTCACTGGAATTGATGCGCCGAGAACGAGTTCCACCGGATCGAGTCGCGCGGGCTCCGCTGCCGCGGCCGCCAGCGAATCCACGAAATTCGCGGCCACGTTCGATGCCACGTTCGATGCCACGTTCGATGCCACGTTCGATGCAAGGGAGACGAGTTCGAGCGCGCGATTCAACATGCCTTCTCGCTTATCGAAGGGCCGAGGCTCGGGCCAAGTTGCCTTGTGCCTTCCGTTCTTCGCGCCCCTTTTCAGAACCGAGGTCGTGGGTTAGGCCGCTTCCGCATGCGCTTCCTTCTCCGCGCCGTGCCTCTCCTCGCCCTGCCCTTCGCCGTGGCCTGCGACGACCTCTTCGCCAGCACACCCGCGACCGTGGCCCTCGCGCCCGTCACAGGGCTCCAAGTACGCGCCGCGACCATGATGGCCGGCGTCGGTTGCGCAAGCGCCACGTCGACCACGCAGGCGCACAAATGGGGCGGCACCATCCGGGTCAAAGGCGCGACAGAGATTCTTGGAGCGCGGGTCGTCGACTGTTTCGCCGATCTTGTTTTTAACAATTTGCCCGTGACCGACGCCGCGGCAAACGCTTTCGAAATCGACCTCGTGGCCTTCACCTCGCCCGCGTGGAACGCCATTCTCCCCGCCGCCCAGGCCCTGCTGATCGACGGCCAAGTGGCCTCTCTCGCGACGCTGCCAGCAACCTGGCGAGCGTCCTGCGAAGGCACTTCCGAGCCGGGGATTCGCCGCGAGGCGGTCTGTGTACCTTACACGCTTCAAGGCGGCGCATCGGTGGGCGTCACCTTTGCGTCGCTCACGTTCGGGCCTTCGGACGGGGGCACTGCGAGCTCCGTCGATGCAGCCACGAATGCCGATTCCGGCGATCCCAGCGACGCTGGCACGGGCGCCTGCCCTTCGGCCCGGGCGTGGTCCTTCGCATTCTTGGCCCCGACGCGCGCGCCAGCGAGTGGAAGTCCCTGTGATTTTCCGTCTTTTTCCTTCGATCTCCCCGCGCTTTCCGCGGTTCGGGGCACGGTCAGTGTTGAGAGCCTCGGCGGCGTCGTGCACGAGGCATTGTGTTCGGGCTCGGCCCAAGCAGGGCTCCACACGGAGCTGACGTGCAACCCCCTTCAGTAGGTCGACGCTGGGCGTAAGCATGCAGTTTGCATGCTTCGCGAAGCGGGCTTGGAAACGCGCCGGCCCGGGTTCGGGTCAGCGGAGGTCCGTCTTCTTGATCTTGCCCGTGTCGGTCTTGGGCAGGTCGTCAACGAAGGCCACGTATTTCGGGACCATGAAACCCTCAAGATGCGCTTGGCAGTGCCGCAGGATCTCGCGCTCTGAAAAAGACGCGCCCGCTTCAAGCACCACGAACGCTTTGATGGCTTGCCCAAGCACGTCGTCGTCGACGCCAATGACCGCCGCATCGCGCACACCCTGAAGGTTGTAGAGTACATTCTCTACCTCCTTTGGCGCGACTTTTTCCCCACGAGATTTGATGACGTCGTCCATCCGACCGACGAAATACAGGTACCCATCATCATCTAGTTTGCAGAAGTCTCCCGTATGGAGAACGTATTCGCCTTGTACGGGCCCTGGCTTGAGCTTCTTTTCCGTGGCTTCTGGTTTCTCCCAATAGCCCTTCATGACCGTGGCACCGCGAATGACCAGCTGACCCACGGTGTTGGGCGGCACTTTTTCGCCCGCATCATCCACAATCCAAAGCTCCGTATTGGGAATGGCAATGCCCACGCTCGTGGGCTTTCGGTCCAGGTCTTCGGGCGGAAGGTACGTGCATCGTTTGCATTCGGTGAGGCCGTACATGGAGAAAATTCGAGCTGCCGGAAAGATCTCTTTGAGCACCGTGATGTGCTTCACGGGCAGAGCGGCGGCCGTATTCGAAACGTAGCGAATCCCGGAAAAATCCAGGGTTTGCCGTTGCCGGAGTTCGGCGAGAATCGAAAAAATAGTGGGCACTCCCGGAAAGCCCGTGACCCCTTCATCGACGATGCGCTTCAGCACCTGGGCCGGGTACGTAAACGACCGCTCGAGCACCAACCGAGCACCGGCGCGCACCGCCATGAGCATCTGATAGAGCCCGTAATCGAAGGCCAACGGGAGCACGTTGAGAATGACCTCGTCTTCGCGAATGCCCAAGTACGCGGAGATGCTGGTGGCGGCGGTGAGCATGTTGCGATGCGTGAGCATGACGCCCTTTGGATCGCCCGTGCTGCCGGAGGTGTAGAGAATCGACGCCAGGTCCACATCCAGATTTTGGCGCTTGGGTGGCGACTCTTTCTCCTGGGGCAAGAGGGCCTCATTCCAGGGAATTACCGTGCCTTCGCGCTTGACGTCGGGCCCCGACACGATGCTCAAAGCGACGTGCGTCGTGCGGGCGAGCGCGGGCCTCCATACGCGTTCCAAATGGGCATCGGTTACCATCGCCGTGGCTCGGCAATCGTTTAGGTAATACGCGAGCTTGTCGAGCTTTGTTTGGGCGTTGATGATGGAGATGACCGCGTTCGCCTTGAGCACCGCCCAGAAGGCGATGCAGGTGAACGCGGTGTTGTCGCCGAAGACCACAACGCGAGCTCCCCGCGCGACTCCGCCCGCCACAAGCGCGTGCGCCAACTGGTTCGCCTGGGCATTCCATTCGCCGTAAGTGATGCGCTCATCGCCAACCACGAGAGCAACCTTTGCCGGGTGCGTCTGAGCGGCGTATTCCAGGTAATCATGTAGTTGGGGAACAGGTCCGTGCATCGATGCGGGCATGGCGAAAATCTCCGAAGCTGCAGCCTACGGTGCGCGCCGGCGGACGAAAAGGGTTACGTCGCACGCGGCGTCGCACGACCCCCCCTGCCGGGAAGTGGCGCCGCACGGGTAACGCTCGTAGCGTGGAGGTGTGCTGTGGTTTCACGAGGCTTCCTATGACCCGGATCCACTCCGCGCCCTCGACGACGCCGAGAGCGCTTTGCACGTTGCATGTGCAATACACCGACCGCAGCTCATCATCGCCTTCGTCGTGGCAAAGTGGGGGGGGCATTTGGCCGAGTTCGCCTTTGAACTTGAGCGACGACACCGCCAAGCCCTCACGCTGATTGTACCCGTTCCCGCCCTGGGAATTCCCTGCTTTGGCAACGTGGGTCCCAACCTGGTGCTTCACGCGGCCCACGCTCCGCGCTCACGCTTTTTGCCCTGGTACCACGAGCCAACCAGCGACAAGCTTCGCGTCCCCGCCATTCCGGGTCCCCTTGGCCTCCTCCTTTTTGCCGACTGCAACTCGGTACAAATCGATCGACTCGTACTTGAACTCGGGGCACGCACCGCTGGCCTTGCGGGAGTCGCCCTCGCGCCGGCGTGGGGAACGGTGCCCTTTGCCATCGGTGGCGAGGTCCACAAGGGTGGCGCGATGGGTGTATTCTGCGACAATCCGTCCTTTGCAGAGGCCGACAGCTTTCCCCTGGCGACGGTGCACAGCCCCACCATGATTGTCACCGCGGGCACCGGTGGCCTCATTGAAACGCTGGATAATCGCCCGGCTGCGGCAGTCCTGTCCGATTGGATGCGCACGCTTCACCCCGCGGACTTTGCGCAAGCGCGGCACGGGGTTGTCGTTGAATTGGATCTCCGCGCGCAAGGGATTCAGTCGCATGACTCCGACTTTGCGACGTGTCGCATGATCGGGGTCAACGAGGAACACGGGGTGTTGCAGATCGACGCCCCGACCCGGCTCTATCAAGCCGTGCGCTTTGCCGTGAAGAGCGGCGCGACAGCGATCCCCGCAATCGTGGTGCGGGCGGCGGCCCCTGAATATGGCGATCCCGCACCTATCTTACTGTGTCAAGAAGAATCGGTACCCATCATCGAATATGCATTTTACCAGGGTAATTCCCGGGTGCAGAACCTGGCCCGGTGGGCCCTTCGGGGCGTCGCGCCCATCGCGGGCAGCCAGGGCCAATCGCTTCCGGTGCACCGCCATTCCGTTGGGGTCCTTCACCTTTCGCAAGGGGCATTCCCGGGGCCTCAGGGAAGCGCGCCAACGCCCAGCGACGCCTAATCCGATCCGCCCACTACGCGTTTTTCGTGCGCGCGCGGCGTTAACCTTGAACGCCGCGCAACGGCATGGCATGCATTCCGCCGCGGGTCCTGTTCTCAGCCGCGCCCGCGAGCACCACGACCACTCATGTCTGAAGTTTCCCACCGCCCCGCGCCGCCGCCTCCCCAGACAACCCTCGCCGAAGATGCGTCGACCGGGCTGTCTTCGCTCACGCGAACGGTGCGCAAACATTGGGGGCTGATCCTGGCCTCCATGATTCTGTCGATGGGTCTGGCGGTGACGTACAACCGCACATCGGAGGTCGCGTATCAGGCCACCGCGCTGATTGAGTTTGATCCAAATCCCATTCGGCCCCTCGGTGAGAAGGGCTCGAGCCTCAATCCGAACAACGCGACCACCTATTGGGACCACAAAGAGTTCTACGAAACCCAGTATAAACTCTTGGTTTCCGACGACGTCCTTCGCCGTTTGGTTCAGACCCTCGGCCTCATGTCGGACCCGGAATTTGTTCCGGCGGCACCACAAAAAACGGGGCGACCCTTTGGCGTCGACGACTTGGCGGCATCGTTGCGCCGGCGCATCACCATCGAACCGGTGAAAAACAGCCGGCTCGCGTACGTCAGGTTCGAACACAAAGATCCCGCGCGGGCGCGTCTTTTTTGCGAGACCCTCGTCAAGGTTTACCTCCAGAAAAATCTCGACGGCGCCGTGGGGCAAACGAGCGACGCGCTCTCGTGGCTCAATGGCCAAGTCGATACGCTGCGCCACGAACTCGAAGCCACCGAAAACAAGCTTCACGACTTCAAGGAACGAAACAGCCTTCCAAGCATCTCGCTCAACGAAGCTTCGAACATGGTCGGCGTCGAACTCCGCGACCTCAACGAGGCCCTGACGAAAACGCGTGTGCGTCGTCAAGAGCTGAAAGCGCGCCAGGCCGAGCTTGAAAAAGTGCCTTCCGACAAGCCCGACAGCCTGCCCTCCACGGAGCTTCTGACAAGCGCGTATTTGCAGCAAATTCGCAGCGGGTTTCTTGCAGCGGTGGCCGACCGGCAACAGCTCCTCGCGGACAACAAGGGAGAAAATCATCCCCTCGTGCGCAAGGCCCAAGAGCGCGTCGAAGAGCAGCGCAAAGCCCTCCTCGCGGAGGTCATCAACATCAAGGGGGCCGTGACGCGCGACCTCGCGGTGGTCGATCGCGAAGAGGCCGGAAAGGCTACGCTGTACGAGCAGTCTCGTCAGCGTGCCGTCGATTTGAACATGAAGGCCATCGAGTACCATCGCCTCGATCGCGACCGCGAAAACAACGAAAAATTGTTCTCGCTCCTCCTCGAGCGAACCAAAGAGGCCGACCTCCAGCGCATGCTTCGCGTGAACAATGCACGCATGGCCGATCCGCCCGTCGAGCCCCGTGCGCCAATCCGGCCGCGTGTCCTCGTCAACCTCGTCCTCGGGCTGGTTCTGGGGCTCCTCGCCGGCGGTGGCTTCGCTTTTCTGCGCGAGCACCTGGATGTCTCCCTCAAGACCCCCGACGACGTCGAGAATCGCCTTGGAGTGACCTTTCTTGGACTGCTGCCGCAGCTCGGAGAAGGTTCCGAGGGTGGCGGCTATTACTCGTATTACCGTAAACGGGCCAAAACCCGCGAAGAGGCAAAAAAGAGGCGCCGGTCCACCAACGTGGAGGAGCGCGAATTGCCGCCTGAACTCGTCGTTCACGAGCGCCCGCTGGCGGGTATTTCCGAGGCCGCGCGCGCCATTCGCACAAACGTGCTCTTCATGAATCCTGATCGCCCGTTCAAGCGCATTCTGGTGACGAGTTCCGTTCCCGGCGAGGGAAAAACCACGGTCGCCTGCTCCATCGCCATTGCCATGGCCCAAAGCGGCCAGCGGGTTGTGCTCGTCGATTGCGACCTTCGACGCCCGCGCATTCATCGTATTTTCGACCGCGTTGGAGACGAAGGCGTGACGAACGTTCTCATCGGCCAGGCGTCCGTCGACGACGTCGCGAAGCCCTCCATCGTTCCCAACTTGTGGACGGTTCCTGCGGGCCCCATTCCTCCAAATCCTGGCGATATTCTCCACTCGGAGGCTTTCAAGCGCTTCATCGATGACCTCTCGTCGCGGTTTGATCGCGTCATTTTCGACACCCCTCCCGTCGTGCCCGTCACCGACGCGGCGATCATTTCGACCCTCGTCGATGGCGCCATTTTCGTGACCCGCGCCTTCAAGACCTCCTACGCGGTGGCGCGCCAGGGCGTGCGCACCCTGCGCGATGTCGAGGGTCGCATCATCGGCGCCGTTCTCAACGCCGTCGATTTGCGCAAGCACGAATACAGCTACTATAAGCAGTATTACTATTACCGCAAAGAGGGTTATCAGCCCGTGATCCTGCGGGAAAGTGCCGTGCCCGTCCGCGTGGAGGCCCCAAGCGAGGACTCCCCCGCCCCGCCCCCGAATTAGGTGGACGGCTGGGGAAACGGCGGCTTCGGCCTCTCATGAGAACCCTCCTAGCCGCTCTTCTCGCCCATGCTCCGGACCGTCCAGCGATTCGGCGGGCCGCGGTCCTCACAAGTTACGGCTCCCTCGCCCAAACAATCGCGTTGGCTGCGGACCACTTGGTCACGGACTTCGCCGTTGTGAGCGGTGCCCGCGTGGCCATGCTCCTCGAGCCCGGCGAGGACTTCGTCGCGGTTCTATTTGCCATCTGGAGGGCCCGGGCCGTCGCCGTGGTGCTCAGCCCGCTTTACCCTCCGCGCGAACGAGCGCAGCTCATTGCCGATGCGCGCGCGACGGTGATCGTCGCGTCGCCGGGCCTCGCATCCGTCGCGAGAGAGAGCGCCGGCGACGCGATTTCCCTGTATATTTTCAGTCCATCGTCTGGTCGGCGAACCGCGTCCGCCATCGACCCGCTGCCGCTGCCCGCGCTCGACGACCTTGCTTTGCAAATGTACACGTCGGGAACGACCGGTCGGCCGAAAGGTGTACTCCTCACGCATCGTCAACTTGACGCACAGCTTGGCGCCCTCGCGTTTGCATGGGCCATGAGCCCCGAAGACTCGCTGCTCCACGTGCTGCCGCTGCATCACATTCACGGCCTGTCCATCGCCCTTTTGAACGTCGTTCGCGTCGGCGGCGTCGTGGAGATGCTGCCTGCCTTCGACGCGCCCGCGGTGCTCTTGGCGTTCGCGCGATGCTCGGTCTTCATGGGGGTTCCGACTATGTACGCGCGCCTCCTCGACGCCCTCGACGCCCTCGACGACGACGCGCGAACCCTGGTAACGTGCTCTATTTCAGCCATGCGACTGTGCACCAGCGGGAGCGCCGCGTTGCCCGTGTCTCTCGGCGAGCGGTGGGCTGCGTACGCCGGGGCCTACCCGCTGGAACGCTTCGGCATGACCGAGGTCGGAGTGGCTTTCTCGAATCCACTTCGAGGGAAACGCATTCCTGGCAGCGTCGGCAAAGCTTTGCCCGGCGTGCGAATGCGGGTCGTGTCCGAAGACGGCAGCAGCGCACGCGAGGGCGAACTTCTCATCGCGGGGCCCACGGTTTTTGAAGGCTACTTCGAGCGCCCGGTCGAAACGGCAGAAGCATTTCAAACCCTCATCGACGAGGGCGGCGAGGGCGACGATGGCGACGAGGGCGGGGCCCACGACGAAGTTCTCTGGTTCAAAACCGGCGACACCGTTCGCCTCGATGCAGACGATCGCGTGCAAATACTCGGTCGAACCAGCGTCGACATTCTAAAGAGTGCAGGATACAAGCTTAGTGCGATCGAGATCGAAGAGGCATTGCGCCGGCATCCGCGGGTCCGAGATGCGGCGGTCGTCGGTCTTCCGAGCGAGACCTACGGGCAGGTGGTGGCGGCAGCCGTGATGCTCAAATCGGGTGCCGCGCTGAGCGTGACCGAACTCATGACCTTCATGAGCAATGAACTTGCATCTTACAAGCTTCCGAGAATCGTTCGCCTCGTCGACGACGTGCCTCGCAACGTTCTTGGAAAAGTTTTGAAGCGCGAACTCGCGGTGCTCTTGGCGCGTGAGCCCGGCGCTGACGACTCCCTCGCGTGACGTGTGGGCGGGCCTTTTCAGCGGGCGCGTGCGGCCTTTGCGATGGCGTCGGCGTCCGCCCCACCGGGGCTCCGAATCACCTCGTGGCCGAGCGGATCGTAGACAATAACCTCAGGAATCCATCGCACCGGCGCGAACGGTCCGCCGCTCGTTCGTAGGTCGTCGGTGGCGTGAACGACCGCGCACAAAGGGGCCATGCGCTCGCCGAAAAGTCGCACCAACGGCCAGGCGTCTTCGCGATCCATCGCGACGATGATGCAGCGAGGCTGCGTGCGGTAAGTCTTCGAATCGCGTTCGAAAAGTTCGAGCTGCGCGAGGCTTCGAAGGTCGTCGGAGGCCAAAAAGAAAACCACAAGACTGCGCCCGCCGGGAGGCTCTTCGCGCAACGTGCGCCCGTCGGTGGCGTTCAGCGAAAATCGCAGAAGAGATGCCGCGGCCCAGGGCTCGGCGCTCTCGGCCCCGCGGCAACCGGCAAGCGCGTGCAAACAGAGGCCGATCGGAAGACAGCGAATAAGTGCAGAATACACGGATAATCTCTTGGGTGCAGGGTCGCCGCAAGCGAACCTCGCCGCCCCGTTCATTCGGACTCTGTTTCGCCGAATAGCAGGGATTCCTCAAGTAGAAAGCTGCACACCGCCTGCCAATCAAACACGCTCTCGCGCCGGTACCGGGCTTCGGTCAGCACCGTGGTGATGAGGTCTGCAACCGCCGTGGAGGCATCGACCGGCTCGAGCAAAATGCCATCGAGGACGACGAGAAGGGCCGACCCCACTTCGGCTTCGTGGGCAATCGACCGCTCGCGCACGAAACGAAAACCGTCTTCGAGTTGATAAACGACCTCGACGATTTCCGACGCGCCCCCCGCAATGGGAACGAGAATCCGGCATCCGCGAAGACCCGCCTTGGAAACGCCGGACCACGCCTCCAGCGTCGATTGATTGCGTTCCACAGCCTCCCAAATGGCCTTCGTCATGCTCGCCACGCTGAGCGGATCATCTTCGACGAAAATCAATGGCAAGAGCATCGCGAGACCGAGGCCGTCGCCGGGCAAGTCATCCATCACCTCGGCCACAAACTCTTTTCTCTCCACGTTCGACAGGGACGCGTAGTCCAGCGCCGCCTCGATGGTCGTCGGGATATCCGATCCAGCCAGGGCCGCCGCAACCTGAAAAAGCCTTGAAAATCGGGCAGTTACATCATCTTCCGCGAGCAGATGACCCGAGCGCGGCCCAATGGGCAGCACGCCAGATGCAATAGGCTCGTCGTCGTCGTCGGTCATCGGGGTCAACCCTCGCGCATACGGCACATTCTCCGCGCGACTTGCGAGAGCGGGCGCAAAATCCCCAAGCGCCTGTTGAAGGGAGTTAACGCCGATCTTGCCTCGACCGCGAAAACTGGGTGTTCTTGGAGGGATGACGCCGGGCGCTCAGGAATCAAACGAGGGTCCGAAGTGGACGACCGCGGCGAAGGCTGTCGAGCTCATCGCGTCGTGGATTCATCGGAGCAGCGGCACGACGGTTCAATACGAGGATCTGGTGAGCGCTGGAAACGAAGCGCTTTTCCTCGCGGAACGGCAGTTTGAAGATGCGCGAGGCGTCCCGTTTGGTGCCTACGCACGCATTCGCATCCGCCGGTCGATGATCGATGCGGTGCGACGCGAGGGGCGCCTCTCGGGCCGGTCTCTCACGAAACTGCGATGCATCACGATCTCAGACGACGTCCTTGACGAGCTCACCGGTGACGACCAGTTCGGGGGCAACCATCAGGCTTGGGCGATCGGCGCCACCACCGCATCAACCATGTGCAGTCTGCATGGACTTGAAGCGGCTCGAACGCCCGAAGAAATGCTCGCGCGGGCCGAGTTGAAGCACAAGGTTGCCGTCGCGCTAAAGACGCGATCGCCGCAGGTTCAGCGGCTCTTTCGGCTTGTTTACGAAGACGCCTTGACGCTCGATGAAGCCGCAAAAAAATGCGGCGTCTCTCCTTCCTGGGCCACGCGCATTCACGCGCGCGAGATGGTGGCGCTGGGCCGCGAGCTTGCTCCGATGTTGGAACCGCGTTCGCCAGACTAAGGTCGCCCGCGGCGAGCGTGCTAGTCCCCAAGACCATGAGCCATCCAAAACCTCGCATTGTCGTTGCGATGAGCGGTGGGGTTGATTCGTCGGTCGCCGCGCTGCGCCTCGTTCGTGAGGGCTACGAGGTCATCGGTGTAACGCTGCATCTCTGGGATTATCCAGAGAAAATCGCCGATGCGAAGGCCCGCTGTTGCGCCCCGGAAGATCAGCACGACGCTCGCCGCGTGGCCGATGCCCTCGATATTCCGCATTACGTTTTCGACCGACGCCAGCTCTTTCAGCACCACGTCGTGGGCCCTTTTATCGAAGCGTACCTGGGCGGAACAACCCCGAGTCCGTGCAACGACTGCAACCGCACGGTGAAGCTCACGGAGCTTTTTCACATCGCCGATACCCTCGGGGCGTCGCACGTCGCCACAGGCCACTACGCGCGAATTCTCCCCGACAGCCGCGGCGTAAAACGCATCGCGCGCGGCCTCGACGCGCAAAAAGATCAGAGCTATTTTCTTCATGCGACGCCGAGAAATCAGATCGACAGGTTACTATTTCCCCTGGGAGAATCCTCGAAATCTGAAGTTCGAGCCGAGGCGCTTGGCCACCACCTGACCGGGGCCGCCAAGGCCGAGTCTCAAGAACTCTGCTTCATCGGTGCGGGTGACGGCGCGTACGCCGCGTTCGTCCAAGACAGGGCCGCGGAGCGCGTAAGGCCGGGCCCGATCCTCGACGAAGCCGGGCATGTGGTGGGGCATCACGAGGGCGTGCATCGCTTCACCGTCGGGCAGCGCAAAGGGCTCGGCGTCGCGAGCGCGCAGCCTGTTTTCGTGGAGCGGATCGATAGCGAAACCGGGGCCGTGCACGTGGGCTCTGGAGAGCGCCTCTTCGCCGAAGAAGCCGTCCTCGAAGACGTATGCCTCGGCGACGGGATCACGCTCCCCCTCGAAGGTGCCATCGTGCGCGTTCGCTACCGTCATCTAGGGCAAATCGCTCGCGTTGTGAGCGATGGCGGGGTCACTCGGGTCTGCTTCGAGGCACCCGCGCGGGCCTTGACGCCGGGGCAAACGGCCGTCATCTACGAGGGCGATTGCGTCGTCGGCGGGGGCCGAATTGCGTACGCCCGGCGCCCGAGTGTCGGCCAGGGAACGGCGCTCGCGTGAGGTGCCGAGAGCCCCATCGCGCGCTCATGATTCCCGCTCTCATACGCGGCATTTTTTTCGTCATCGGTGCCTCGGGCTTCATCGCCGCCCGTGCCCACGGTGCCCCTGTCGCCACGATTTTGGAGCGCGCGCGAGGGTCACTTCAAGAGGCGGATTTTGACGCCGCCGCCAAGGCTTACCAAGCGGCGATCGACGCCGGAGGTTTGTCTCCGTCCGAGCTTGCCGAGGCCTTCTTGGGCATAGGAATTGGCGCTTTTTATCAGGGAAATTCTAAGCGGGCACTGGATGCTTTTCGCCTCGCGGTGGTCGTCGATGGCAACGTCTCCATGACCGACGACGCGCCAAAAAAAGCGAAAACACTTTTGGATCAAGCCCGTCGCGAGATGAAAAAACGGACCCTCGACTGGTTTCGCGTCACCATTCCCGAGGGGTCTCTGGCCGCCGGGGCGAAGGCCGCCACGGTGCGCGTGCGAACCGACGCAGTGGCGGGTCTCGAGGCCGTGGAAGTGGAGGCGCGGTCCGGCGATGGCGAGCCGTGGATCAAGCGTTTTCCCATCTCACGAGACGTAGACGTGCTGCTCCCAAGCTCCGTGCACACCACCGGGCGCGTGCGCTTGCGCATCTCGGCGATCGACGACGTGGGCAACCGCTGGGCGGAATACGCGCGAAGCCTCGACGTCGACCGCACGCCCAAGACGGAACCCGTGATCGTGAAGCGCGAAGAAGTCGTTGCGGCGAGGCCACCGGTGGTGGCTGCAAATTCCGCCGCGCCGCCGACGACTCCGCCCCTTTGGTCGTCGCCTTGGCCATGGATCGGGCTTGGGCTCGTGGGCATCGGGGTTGGTGCGGCATTTTCGTATTCGGCTCTCGATTCGAGTTCACCGGCTCGGATCGGTGTGCCACGCGTTCAGTGAGCGCCGCTTCGAATCAAGCGGTGGCCGTCCCTTTTTTTCCCGTATTTTTACGGAGCAATCGTAGTTCGAGTGGCGCGCGCTCCAAAGGTCTGGTGTACTCCGAGAGCCCGCTTCCGCATTGAGATACGCACTTGGCTGACGACCGCACCGCACGCCCCCGAGGTACATCCCGCGATGGCCAACAGCCGTCCGGGCACCGAGGCACCTATTTCTTGGGTGAGTTTCGCATCGTCGATGAAATCGGCGTTGGCGGAATGGCAAGCGTGCATCTTGCACGCGTCGATGGTCCTGCGGGATTTCAAAAGTGGGTCGCGATCAAACGCATTCATGCGCACTTGGTTGAAGACCCCTCGTTCGTGAACATGTTCCTCGACGAGGCAAAGGTGGCTGCTCGCATCAGCCACCCGAATGTCGCGAACGTTTTCAAGCTCGAACAACACGAAGATTCCTACTGGATTGCCATGGAGTATCTCCACGGCGAACCCCTCCGCGAGGTCATGCGCCGCACCGAAGAGGTGGGCCGCATCATGCCAACTGAAATCGCCTGCCGCGTCATCAGCGACGCCGCCGAAGGCCTTCATGCGGCCCATGAACTTCGCGGCGAAGAGGGCGAATTCCTGGGCGTTGTTCATCGCGACGTCACCCCTCACAACCTTTTCGTGACCTACGACGGCACCACCAAGGTCGTCGATTTCGGCATCGCTAAATTCAGTTCGCGCCTGGCACATACGCGAGCTGGTATGGTTAAGGGTAAGCTTGCGTATATGTCGTCGGAGCAGGTCTCCGGCGAGTCCGTGGATCGACGCACGGATATTTTCGCTCTCGGCGTGGTCCTCTGGGAATTGACCACGGGGCAGCGTCTTTTTCGGATGGACAGCGACATCGACACCCTCGCCAAAGTGCAGGAGTGCATCGTCACGCCGCCGTCGGCCATCGTGCGCGACTACCCCCGCGACCTCGAGTCCATCGTTCTGAAGGCGCTCGCCAAAGACGCGAACCACCGCTTTCAGACCTCGCGCGAATTCTCGCGAGCGCTCCAATCGTACGTCCTAAAACGCGGCATCTTCATCGCGAACGATGAAGTTGCAGGATACATGCGTTCCATTTTTTCGGACCGCATCAAGAACCGCGACGTGTATCTCCGGTGGGCCGCAGAAGTCACGTCCACGATCGACATCGACCCGAAGGCCACAGGCAATGCGTCCCTGGTTTTTCCCTCGGAAGCGGCACCCCAGCGCGGCGACCGCAGCGACCGCATCGACCCCACCAAACGGCCGCCCCCTCCGCCTCCACGCCCGAGCCCGCGTACGCCCCCATCGCCCCGCTCCACGGTTGGGGCTCTACCTGCTGCCGCGCCGCGCGCAGACCTCTTGGAGACCCTGCGGCCCGCGGGAAAACCGACCCTAACGGCCCCTCGCCCGGGCAACAACCTCCGAACCCAAACCGTCCCCCGCTTTGAAGAGCCCGGCGACGCCCATTTTGATCGCCCGAGCGGGTCCGCGGCGTCCGGCGAGACGCTCGTGGGAGACTTGGAAGACGACGATGAGTCGGGCGACACCATCGTCACAAACGCCACCTTCGCCGACATGCAGCGGGTCGCGTTTCTCCAGGAGCCCAGCGGGGTTTCCATAGCGATCGAGCTCGATGCACCGAAGCCAGCGGCCGCCGCTCCAGCGATGGCGCGAGTCGCGCCTGCCGCGCCTGTAGCCCCGCGGCGCCACGCCGCCCCAAACCCCTCCGCCGACGCCACACTTCCACCTTCCGATGCCCTTCTGGGCCTCCCGGACTTGGCCTACTTGGAGGGATCACGCAGCTACGCGGCGGCAAAAACCAAGCGACCCAGCGACGCCGTGCTCGCCCTCACAGGTGCCGTTTTGGGGCTTGTCGTCGTGGCCCTTTTGTTTTGGGTTTTCCTCCCTGCGAGCGGTAGCAGTCCGTCAGCAACCGCCGCCGCGGGCCCTGGCGGTCCGAGTGAAGCGACCTCTGTAGCGCCTGCAGCCGCGTTGGCACCCGCGCCGTCACCAAGTGCCGCGGTGCCCCCGTCGGGGCCTGCCACGGGCTCTCCAGCGCTCGCGGGAACGGCCGCGGACAGCCTCCCGGCGCCGGTGCCAAGCGCTCGCAAGCCCGCTGGTGCCCTGCGAATGGACGGCGCTTCCGTCAATGGAGCATCGCGCGGCAAGGGCGCAGCGCACGGTGCGCAGGCGGCACCAACCCCGGTGGGTTCGGCCATCAGCAAGCGCTCCCCGGAGGTCGTCGGCCCCGCCTTTGGAGAACTCACGGTCATCTGTCTCCCCGCCTGCGACGATATTCGTCTAGACGACGTACGTATTGGGGAATCCCCGATCATTCGCAGGCGTGTGGTTGTCGGCCAACACCACCTCGAGCTTCAGCGCTTGGCCCAGCGCGAAACCATCGTGCGTCGGCGCATTGTGCAGGTCACCGAGAACCACGTCGAGCAGGTTCGCGAAATCATGAATCCATGAGACTGCGGCGCGGCACGCTTCGGGCAAGCGTCGTCGGAGTCGTGCTCTTCGCGGCGTGCCAGCCGGGTGCCGAAATCGCATTCACCCTGACACTTCCCCCGAGCCTTTCCGGCGAAAATATGCCCGCGTGGATTGAACTCGGAGCCATGCGCGGAGCGTGTCCCAGCGCGTCGGCTCTCGGTGGTGGAATCCCCTTGGGTGAGGCAACTTCGCGCATGGTATTTCCAGCAAATGCGGCGCGCGCACCTACGTTCGGCGCCCTCTCGCGCGAACGGTGGGCCTTCATGGCCGCCGCCCGCGATGAGTCCTGCGGCGTCGTCGCGCTCGGATGCAAATCCGTTGATCTCAACACGGCCACCGAGGTGACGCTCAACCTCCAGGCCATCGACGGTCCACGCGAGGGAACCTGCGGCGCGGGCACCGTTTGCCAATATGCACACTGCATCGAATTTCCCGCGACGAGCACAACCTCCGCCGAGGGGTGCAGCCTGGCCGTGCGCGGAGGCGGAGCCCTCGTCGACCCCGTAACGATCGATGGCTCGCGCGAGTCTCTCGCGTCGGGCCCGGCTCTCGCGGCATCCGGTTCGTCATTTTTTTCGAGCACCCTCGATGGCCTCAAGACCGGAGAAAGGCTCCGCGTCAATCGTCGTTGGCTCGGCCTCGACGGCATTGTTTTGCCCCGACCTGACACCGATGAAACACCCTGCACGGGCACCGTCGAACGCGGCGGAATCAGTCTTGCGGCCGCCGTCAATGGGCGGGTCCTCGAAGCCAAAGTGGGCCTCGCATGCGGGGCCGCGGCAACCCTCGCCGTGAGCGAGTTTTCACCGCCGTCCACCGATCGCAATCTCTTTCGCGCATCGCTCCCGAGCGGCACCGTCCTGCGCCCGCACAGCCTCGTTCGCGAAGGTGTCTCCGGGCGATCTTACTTGGCGAGCACGTCCCCAGCGGGCCTGCGGATCGAGGCCCTCGATGCCGCACGTCTCGGGGCCTCGGTCGTGGGATTGCCATCGCCGGTGGCCAGTTTGCTCGACGTTGCGGCCAGCGATTCCGCATCCCTGTGGCTCGGGCGAAGCTTGAACGGGAGCGCCGTGGCAGGCATCATCAAGAACGGTATTTCACAAACAATTCAAGTAGATGCAGGATCCATCGCGGTCGCCAGTCGCGGGGCCACTTTCGAAATTCTGTCCCTCGATGGACTTGGCTTTGTGCGCATCGATCGCGTCTCCGAAACGGGCTCGCCCGTCAGCTTCACGGACTTCGGAAAGCCCACGACCGACGCCCTCATCACCGACGCCACACTTGTGACGAGCGGCGAGTTCACCGTCGTGGCCGTGGGCGTTGCGGGGGAGGTTTGGCTCCGCGCTCAGTCGATCCAAGACGCCACAGGAATGAACCATGCGTGGCGGCGCCTCAGCGATTCGGTGCCCCTCGCACGACGCCGACGCGACGGTGCCCTCACGCTTGCGAGCGCCGCCGACGCCATCGCACTGGTGTGGCAAACCTCGGAAAATCCCAGCGCCGACGACGTCCCATTCGGTTTTGCAGTGGCGCGCTGCGAAGGCCGAAAGCCGTGAAGGGCACGCACCCGCCAACGCTCTTGACCATCGTTTTGCGGAGCCTGAACGGCGAGTGCAAAGCCCTCCGCGGGAGCACGGTGCTCGTGGCCACAAGTGGCGGGAGAGACTCGCAGGCCCTGCTCCACGCCCTCGCGTGGCATCACAAAAAGATGGGGCTGCGCCTCGTGGCCCATGGCGTCGATCACGGCCTTCGGCCCGAGGCCGCCGCCGAACTCGACCTCGCGCAAATGCTTGCAGAGCGCATGCATATTCCGTTCGCGCGGACGACTGTTGAAGTTCGCGGAGGGGGGAATTTGCAGGCCCGCGCCCGCGACGCGCGATTTCATGCTCTTCGTGAAGCGGCGGCGAATTCGAACGCGCAGTTCATCGCCACGGCCCATCACGCGGAAGACCGGGCCGAGACCGTGCTGCTTCGCCTCTTGCGCGGAGCGGGTCCTCGTGGGCTCGCCGTTTTGCCGCCGCTCTCGCTCGACCTCGCGCGCCCCATCCTTCGGGCATCGCGTGCGGCGATTGACGCCCACGTGGAGCGCCACGGGCTCCCGTTTTCGTCGGACCCAAGCAACACGAACCGCCGATTTGCACGCGTTCGCGTCCGCGAAGAAGTGCTCCCGCTTTTGCGGCAACTGGACCCTCAGGTCGTACTGCACCTCAGCAATCTGGCCGACCGCCTGCTCAATCTGCGCGAGTCCGGATGGGATAACCCTGACGATTTGCAGTCTACCGACCCATGATCGACACGAAGCCCTTGCCTCGCAGCGGTCTCGTGACCAAGTTCTGCAGCAAGCGCTTCCGCTCGGAGGCTGCGAAAGCTACCATGCCAGGCTCTCCGCTACGGTTTCGGGCTCGAGGTATTAGTGAAACAGTCCCATAAGACGCTTCTGATTTGGATTCTGATTTTCGTGATGTTCTTGGGCGTCTGGCACGTCCTTTACCCGCAGGAGCGCGCACAACCCGTGGCCTTCAGTGAGTTCATCACGGAGGTGCAAGCGGGCCGCGTCGACGACGTGCGCATTCGCGATCGCGAATATGTTTTTCGGCTCAAGGCCGCAGACGGCGCTCGCGCGGTAGAAAAAGAAACCGTCGGCCCCCGCGCCGACGACGCGCTGCTTGCGCGCCTCAAGCCCGACAGCAAAGAGGTCTCGCCGCCAAAGATTACCTTTGAGCGCGATGAGCAGCAAAATGGCTGGGGCGGCGCGCTTCTCGGCATGCTTCCGATGGTCTTTCTCATCGTGATTTTCTTCCTGTTCATGCGCCAAATGCAGAACGGAAGCGGCAAGGCCATGAGCTTCGGCAAGGCCAAAGTTCGCATGCTCGGCGAGTCCCAAAACCGCGTGACGTTCGCCGATGTCGCGGGCGTCGACGAGGCCAAAGACGAGGTCGAAGAGATCATTGCGTTTCTCAAAGACCCGAAGAAATTTCAGCGTCTCGGCGGCCGTATTCCGCGCGGCGTACTGCTCATTGGCCCGCCGGGCACAGGCAAAACCCTCCTCGCCCGCGCCATCGCCGGTGAAGCCGCGGTTCCCTTTTTCAGCATCAGCGGCTCTGACTTCGTCGAGATGTTTGTGGGCGTCGGTGCGAGCCGCGTACGCGATCTTTTCGAGCAGGGAAAAAAGCATGCACCATGCATCATCTTTATCGATGAGATCGATGCCGTAGGTCGCCATCGCGGGGCCGGTCTTGGCGGTGGCCACGATGAGCGCGAACAGACGTTGAACCAGCTTCTCGTCGAGATGGACGGCTTCGAGCCCAACGACGGGGTCATCATTGTGGCGGCGACCAACCGCCCCGACGTCCTCGACCCGGCCATTCTGCGCCCAGGCCGCTTCGATCGCCGCGTCACCGTCAGCCGACCCGATGTCAAGGGCCGCTTGGAAATCTTGAAGGTGCACGCGCGCCGAACGCCCCTCGCACCGAACGTCGACCTCGAAATTCTAGCGCGGGGCACTCCCGGGTTCACTGGCGCAGACCTCGAAAACCTGGTGAACGAGGCCGCGCTCATGGCGGCCCGGCGCGACGAAGACTCGCTGTCGATGCTCGATTTTGAGCTGGCGAAAGACAAAGTCTTCATGGGTGCCGAGCGACGCTCCCTCGTCATCTCCGACGAAGAACGGTGGAACACCGCCATTCACGAGGGCGGCCACACGATCGTCAGCGTTCTGCTGAAGCACCACGAGCCCGTGCACAAGGTCACCATCATTCCGCGCGGCCCCGCGCTGGGCCTCACGTGGCACCTGCCGGTGGGCGACACCTACACGCTGTCGAAGGTGCAGGCCGAGTCCAAGATCGCGGTTCTCCTCGGTGGCCGAATCGCCGAAGAGGTCACCTTCGGAAGCCTCACGACCGGCGCCGGAAACGACATCGAGCGAGCCACCGATATCGCGCGCCGCATGGTCTGCGAGTGGGGCATGTCAGAAAAACTGGGCCCGCTCTCTTACGGAAAAAAAGAAGAGTCGCTCTTTCTCGGGCGCGACTTGTCGTCGCGCCAACACGATTACAGCGAGCAAACGGCTCGCGTGATCGACGAAGAAATTCGTCTCATCGTGGGCACGCAATACACGCGCGTTCGCGCGCTCGTGGAGGCGAACAAGGAGCCGCTCGTAGCCTTGGGCCGCGCACTCATGGATCGCGAGACCCTTGACGCCGAAGAGATCCAAGCGGCCATCGAAGGCCGTCCCCTCCCCGATCGCGATAAGGTGGTTATTCCCACATATGCTGACCGCGATAGGGCCAAAAAAGAGGCCCGAAAGGGGGCGCCGATTTTCGGTGGTCAACCCCCCAAACCCGCACCAGCCGGCTAGTTCGCAGTCCAGCGCCAACGAAAAACCGTCTTCTTGACCGACGACGGTTTTTCTATTTTCGCCCTTCCACGTGACGGCGACACGTCGCGTCATTGCGTTGCCATGCTGTCGCGGTTGAAGCACGGCCGACGAGGGTCTACGGTCGAACTCGCTCGGACAATCCGAGCTCATTTGCGAGGGTTTTGACATGTCCACGAAGATCGCCATCAACGGATTTGGTCGCATTGGTCGCTGCGTCGTGCGCGCGATCGCGGAGCGCAAAATCGAGGGACTCGAACTCGTCGCGATCAACGACCTAACCGACGCCAAAACCCTCGCTCACCTCTA
This sequence comes from Polyangium aurulentum, assembly GCA_945875545.1. Taxonomy (GTDB): domain Bacteria; phylum Myxococcota_A; class Polyangia; order Polyangiales; family Polyangiaceae; genus CAIQDA01. The sequence goes on from CAMCKZ010000016.1 coordinate 38,467, forward strand.
CAACTACGACACCGTTCACCGCCGAGCGGCGGTGCCCGCGCGCGTCGTCGACGGCGGGCTCCTTATCGGGTCTCAGCACGTGGCCATTTCGGCAGAACGAGACCCGACGAAACTCCCGTGGTCGGCGGTCAAAGCCGAGATCATTTTTGAGTGCACGGGCCTCTTCACGGACCGAGAAACGGCCGCCGCGCACCTGCAAGCCGGGGCGAAAAAGGTCATCATCAGCGCGCCCGCAAAAGGGCCTGATGCCACCCTCGTCATGGGCGTCAACGACGGCATCTACGACGGCGACAAGCATCACATTGTGTCAAACGGCTCGTGCACCACAAACTGCCTCGCGCCCGTCGCCAAGGTGCTTCTTGACACCTTCGGAATCGAGTCGGGTCTCATGACGACCATCCACTCGTACACGAACGACCAGGCCGTCCTCGACATCCCCCACCGCAAGGGCGATCTGCGCCGCTCACGGGCCGCCGCACAGAACATGATTCCGAGTTCGACCGGCGCCGCCAAGGCTCTCGGCGAGGTTATTCCCGCACTTAAGGGCAAGGTCGACGGTCAAGCCGTGCGCGTTCCAACGATGGACGTGTCCCTCGTTGACCTCTCGTTTCAGAGCACAAGGCCAATGACCAAAGAGGCCATCCACGAGGCCATGAGGGCCGCCGCAGAAGGCTCCATGCGCGGCATTCTCGGGTACACCGAAGAGCAGCTTGTCTCGAGCGACTTCATCGGCGATCCACGATCGTCCATCTTCGACGCCACAGTGACGCAAGTCCTCGGCGACCGTTTTGCCAAGGTTATGAGCTGGTACGACAACGAATGGGGCTTTTCGAATCGCATGATCGATCTCGCGCTTTTGATGGGCAGCAAGCTCTAATGCATACATTGTACATACGAGGTACGCTGTGAACATTATCGAGGGTATTCGCACCGTCGAGGAGCTTGAGGTCGAGAACAAGCGCGTCTTCGTCCGCGTTGATTTCAACGTCCCGATGGACGACGGCCGCATCACCGACGACACCCGCATTCGCGAGGCTCTGCCCACCATCGAAGTCTTGCGCGCCAAGGGTGCGAAGGTCGTCCTCGCAAGTCATTTGGGGCGGCCAAAACCAGGTAAACACGACGGGCTGTCGATGGTCCCCGCGGGTGAACGTCTGGCGGAACTCGCCGACGTCGAAGTTCACGTGCCCGAAAACTGCATCGGCAAGACCGCTCAAAAAGTGATCTTCGATCTGCGCCCGGGGCAAGTCTGCTTGCTCGAAAATCTTCGCTTTCACGAAGAAGAAGAAAAGAACGACGAAGGCTTTGCCCGCGAACTTGCGAGCCTCGCAGATGCCTACGTATGCGACGCGTTCGGCGCTCTGCACCGTGCGCACGCCTCGGTGCACGCCCTGCCCCGACTCTTTCGCGATCGGGCCGCGGGGCTGCTCGTCATGAAAGAAATTCGCTCCTTGGGTCGCCTCTTGGAGGCCACCGAGCGCCCGTACGTGGCCATTCTTGGCGGCGCAAAGGTCTCCGACAAGATCGCGGTCATTGAGGCTCTCATGGAGAGATGCGACGCCATTTTGATTGGCGGCGCGATGGCCAACACCTTCCTCGCGGCGAAGGGCCTGAACATGCAGAGGTCTCTCGTCGAGCACGACAAGCTGCCCCTCGCTCGCACGCTTCTCGAAAAAGCGGCGGCGCGGCGCATCGACTTTTTGCTGCCCACAGACCTGGTCGTGGGCGAATCGGTGAAGTCGACCGAAGGCCGTTTGGTCGCGGCCGCCGATGTGCCTGAAGGCATGTCAGCCCTCGACATCGGGCCCGATACGGTGGCTCGCTATGCGGCGAAAACGGCCGACGCGGGCTTGGTGTTTTGGAACGGCCCCATGGGTCTCTTCGAGCAAGCGGCCTTTTCCCGCGGCACCTTCGGGCTCGCAACGGCTCTCACAGAATCCAAGGCATTTACCGTCGTTGGCGGCGGCGACAGCGCCGCGGCCGTTCACGCAGCGGGCGGTAATTTGGCGGCGAAGTTCGGTCACATTTCGACCGGCGGCGGTGCAAGTCTCGAACTCATCGAAGGGAAAAAACTTCCGGGCATCGAGGCTCTTCGCCCATGAACCCATCGCGCCGGCCCCTCATCGCGGGCAACTGGAAGATGAATTTGGGTGGCCCCGAGTCCATCGGTTTGGCCTCGGGCATCGCCCGCGTGGCGAGAGAACTTGCAGGCCTCGACGTCGTCATTTGCCCGCCTTTTACGGCTCTCGCGGCGCTGGCAGCCGAGCTGGATGGCGGCCCGCTGCGCCTCGGCGCGCAGAACGTCCATTCCAAAACCAGTGGAGCTTTTACCGGCGAGATTTCCGCCGACATGCTTGTCGCAACGGGCTGCACGTGGGTGATTGTTGGTCACAGCGAGCGGCGCCAATTTTTCGGCGACACCGACTCGTGGGTGGCCGAAAAAGCCCAAGCGGCGTTCAAAGCCAAGCTCGCACCCATGGTTTGTGTCGGCGAAACCGAGGCGCAGCGCGAGGCCGGCGAAACGCTCGCGGTGCTTGAACGCCAGCTAAATGCCGTACTTCCGGTCTTGGTCGCGCACGCGCGCGCGCCCATGGCCATCGCCTACGAGCCGGTGTGGGCCATTGGCACGGGCAAGGCGGCGGGCCCCGCCGACGCCGAAGAGGCTCACGCATTTATACGCAAGTACATCGCGGGCACATCTGAAGAACTGGCAGCCCGCGTGCGGGTGCTCTATGGCGGGTCCGTCACTGGCGCGAACGCCCGCGACCTTCTTGGCTGCGCAAACGTCGACGGCGCCCTCGTGGGCGGTGCCAGCATCGCCATCGAGAAGTTTGAACCGATTCTTAGGGCGAGCCACGCCCTCACGCTTTCCTGAGATTTTCCATGTACGCCTTTCTCATGTTCATCCACGTCGTCGTCTGCCTTTTTCTGGTCGTCGTCGTGCTGCTCCAGCCCGGTCGCGGCGGAATCGGCCCGTCAATGGGCGGCGGCGGCCAGCAGGTTTTCGGCGGCGGCGGGGCCGGCAACGTCCTCACGAAGGCCACCACCGCCTTCGCGGTCGTCTTCATGTTTACAAGTATTTCGCTGGCGTACTTGTCGAGTTCCGGCAGCAACGAACTCAAAACCCGCGCCGAAGAGCGCAAGAAGGTCCGCGCCGAGAGCCTCGGCGTGACCCAAAAGCCCGCCGAAGAAACGAAACCCGTGAGCCCCGGCGGCGCAAACTAACCGTCGCGAACTAACGCGCGCGATCCAACGGCCGCGAACTAACGCGCGCGATCCAACGGTCGCGAAAATAGAACACCCGGAGCAGCGCGCTATGCGCCGCTCTTACCGGCTCTTGGAACGGGCCGCGAGACTGGCGATGGCACCGCGAACGCCGAGCGCGTGGGACGTCTCGCCGGGCATACGACGCGCCAGCCACCCGATGAGCGTCATGGCGGCATCGCGCGCGTCTGCGGGGCACCCAGGCTCGTTAACGAGGCATGCCAAGTGACCGATGAAGTGGCTGCGATCGTGCGCGGCGGAATCAAGGTCGGAGCAGCCCGAATCCGTTGGCGCGCCCGCATTGGAGCGAGCGTCGGAATGCGACTCGGAACGCGATTCGGAGTTGCAGTTGGCGGCGAGGAAAAGGTTGGTCATTCTACGTCCACCGTGCAGATGCGGCACGGGCGAACCGGAACATTAGCGCGCGTGGGCCAGTGTCAAGGAGAAACGAGAATATCCCGGTCTTTTGAACCATTTGGCGGACCAACGATGCCGCGTCTCTCCATGCATTCCACAATGCGCGCCGCGCGGTTGTAGCCGAGGCCGAGCTTGCGCTGCAGCCACGAGGTGGAGCATCGCTTCGTTTCAAAAACCAAACGGACCGCGTCGTCGTACATCGCATCGGTAGGTTCCTCCTCGTTCGAGCCGTCGTCGTCGCCGTCTTCATCGCGCGGTTTGAGAATGTTTTCGTCGTACACGGGCTCGCCTTGGGCGCGCAGGTGGTCGGTGATGGCTTGAACTTCTTCTTCGCTGACCCACGGGCATTGCACGCGCCGCGTGTCGTTCGTTCCATTGAGTTTCACGAGCATGTCGCCCTTGCCAAGAAGGTGCTCGGCGCCTTGCTCGTCGAGAATGGTGCGCGAGTCGACTTTCTGCGACACGCGAAAGGCGATGCGCGTCGGAAAGTTCGCTTTGATCATGCCCGTAATGACGTCAACGGACGGCCTCTGCGTCGCGAGAATCACGTGCATTCCGGCCGCTCGAGCCTTCTGCGCCAAACGCGCGATGCAGGTTTCAACCTCTTTCCCTTGCTGCATCATCAAGTCGGCGAACTCGTCTACGACGATGACGATGTGAGGCATTCGCTCGGGCAGCGGTGCGACGCCCTCGTCGGGATTCACCGGCGGAGCGGTGTCAAGAAGGCCATTGTGGTCGATGCCTATCACCACCTTTTTATTGGGGTTTTTGGCCGTTCCGCGGGCCACGCGATCGCACCAGCCGTTGTACGTCGAGATGTTCTTCGTGCCTGCATCGGCGAACGCTTGGTAGCGCCGTTCCATCTCGTCGACGGCCCATTTGAGGGCCAACGCGGCCTGCTTCATGTCTGTCACGACGGGCAGCAGCATGTGCGGAATGCGATCAAAGGGCGCGAGTTCCACAACCTTTGGGTCAATCATCAGAAGGCGCAGATCGTCTGGCGACCTGCGAAAAAGCAGGGAAGTCAACATGACGTTGAGTCCCACGCTCTTGCCCGCACCCGTGGCACCCGCAACGATGACGTGGGGCATCGACGCGAGATCGGCGTACAGCGGTGCGCCCACGATGTCGCGCCCGAGCACCACGGGCAGCGGCACGTCGTACTCTTGAAAACGCCTGTCTTCGACGAGTTCGCGAAGGCTCACGGGCACCCGACGATCGTTGGGCAACTCGAATCCGATGCGGTTTTTTCCAGGGATCGGCGCGACAATGCGCACCTTGCGGGCGAGGGCCAAGGCAAGGTCGTCGACGAGCGACGCCACCTTCGAAACCTTCGTGCCTGCGTTTGGCGAAAACTCGTACGTCGTGACCGTGGGGCCCGGCAGAATGTCTTCCACTTTCCCCGTCACGCCGTAGTCGCCCAAGGTCTTCACGAGCAGGTCCGAGTTGCGCAGAAGGCCCTCTTTGTCGACCTCCACTTCGCCCGATTTCGCCGACGTCAGCATGTGGAGCTCCGGCAACGCGAAGGGCCGTTTCGCAGGCGGAAAGAGCGGAATCTGCACGCGTGGCCCCGTGACGTCGACGGCCCGCGCGCCGGACGTGTCGACGATGGTCGGCAGCACGTTCGAAACCACCTCGGCAATTGGCTGCACAATGCATGTAACGTCATCGGGCTCGTCGCAGAGCGCCTTCGCGATGGACTCGTCTGCCGCTTCTTCAACCCTTTTTCTTCGCGGACGTCGGCGAGGTTTTTCGTCCTCAACAACGGAAGAAATCGTCGCAGTTGGTGCCGCGGCGTCGGTCATGCAACTTGGAACAATGCGCGGCAATTCTGGGGTATTTTCTCGGGAATTGCCACCAAGTGCGGTCGCCAGCAGCGTGGCCGATTCGTCGCGAACGACCACGATCGGATCGGTGCCTTGCTCGACCTCTTCGACCCGGCCCGCCGCACGCCACGCGTCACGAATGCGCGTCAGAATGGCCACCATCGCGGCGACAAAACGGGCCGCCATGAGGGCTGCACCATCGGCCAACGCGATGAAAGAAAAGCCCGTGCGCGCGATGAGCAGCAGGCCCAAAATGGAC
>CAMCKZ010000017.1 GCA_945875545.1 Polyangium aurulentum
AGTCTCGTCGATCCTCAGGGCCGTGAGATGTGCCCCGATTTATCGTGGCGTCGCCTTCCTCAAAAGACGCGCAGCGCGGCCCTGCTTCACGGGAGTGCTCACGAGAGCGGCGTAGCGTTTGCTCTTCGCGCGTGCGCGGGCATGCCGGCGAGTGAACGCCTCGTGGTGCGCCTGCGCGAGGCCTATGTGCGAACGCCCGGGGCCCGGGTGCTCGAGTGGCACCGAAGTCTCGGGCAGGCCGGCGTTGAGCCGTCGCCGCTCGTGCGCCTTAAAGTGGAACGCGGCGAGGGTGTGCCGCCCATCGAGGCGGTTCGCGCCCGCTTTAACGAGGGGTTTCGGCGAGACGATTCGCGGCCCTTGCTCTACGTCGAAGGCGACATAAAAAACGCCGAGCCCACCGCAGCGGACCCGACGCTCGTGCGGCGCACAGGGAGCGATCGGCTCCAAGTGCGACTCACGTTCGAGGCGCAGGCGCTCACTCCGTAGGAACGGTTTCCGAGCGGAAGATTTCGACGCGTTCGAGGGTGATGGTCGTCTTGGGCTTGTCGTTCGGGCCGCGATCGACGTGGGTGATCTTCGAGACGAGCGCGATGCCGGTCACGACTTTGCCGAAGACCGAGTGTTTGCGGTCCAGCCAAGCCGTCTCTTTTTCGGTGATGAAAAATTGCGAACCATTGGAGCCCGGGCCGGAGTTGGCCATCGACAAAACGCCGGGCCCATCGTGGCTGAGCGTGGCGTGGAATTCGTCTGCGAAACGGTAGCCGGGGCTCCCCGTTCCTTGGCCGAGGGGGCAGCCGCCCTGAATCATGAAGTCGGGGATGACGCGGTGAAACACAGTGCCCGAGAACAGCGGCTTGCCGGCGGAGGCTTCGTTCGAGCGCGGGTGAACCCACTCTTGCGTGCCGGTTGCGAGGCCCACAAAGTTGCGAACGGTTTTGGGGGCCTTCTCTTCTTCGAGGCGTGCCACCAAGTTGCCCATTGAGGTTACGAACCGTGCGTAAAGCTGGCCGGTGCCTTCAACGGAAATGTCTGGGAAAGTTGCCTGAGCCATGAATCCTCCTGCCGAATAAGCGGCGCTTGTTCCCTATACGCCGTTGAAAAAAAGAGTGCGGAGATAAAGTGCGTGATCGCGGCAAAACCTGTGTGTTTGCCGCCGGAGGCAGCCTGCCCCTGATTCGTCCCGCCGGTAGCAATTCCTGGGCAATGAAATGGCGGCACCATTTCGCCGAGCGTCCGGGTATAATGCGCACCCTCATGAGGAGCCCACTGTGATCATTTGCCCGAGCTGCGGCACAGAAAACCAGGAGCATTTCCGGTTCTGCCAAGGATGCGGTCTGGATATTTCGAACGCTCCACGCGGGCGCGTCAACGCGGCGGCGGTGCCGTTGAAGACGGAGACCACCGTCGAAGCCCAGGTCGAAACTCCTGCCGCGGAGGCTCCCAGCGAGGCACCTCCCGAGGCCTTGCACACCCCGCCCGCGCCCATGGTCGTCGCTCGCCCGGCGCACGTTGAGCCCGCCGCCTCCTCGCATGTGTGCGCGGTTTGCAGCTACGAGAACACCACTGGAAATGTCTTTTGCGGGGGCTGCGGCACGCGAATGCCTCCCCCCGTGGCCGCTGCACCTGCCGCACCTGCCGCGCCCGACGCGGCTCTCGCGCCCACCGCGGTGCCTGCTTTTGCGCACGCCCCGAGCCTCGCGCCGGTGGCTTCTGCCGCCGATTTTGTCCACGACCGAGCCCTCGATCGCACCTCGCTCGGGGGAATTTCGCCCCTCGCCGCGCCGGCGAAATCCGTGCGATTCTCCCTCACGCTGCTTCGCGTCGATGGCACCGACGCCGGGGTTTTTTCCTCCACGGAGAGCGTCGTCACCGTCGGGCGCCAAACCGGCGGCGTCTTCTCCAGCGACGCAACGTTGTCTCCGCTGCATGCCAAATTTGACTACCGCGGCGGGGGGCTATTTGTCACCGATTGCGCGTCTCTGAACGGCGTCTATCGGCGGCTCGTTCGCAACGTTCCGGCGCTCTTGGAGCACCTTGAGGGCTTCCGGATTGGCCAAGAAATTCTCCGCTACGAAGTCGTGCGCGACGGCGACGTCGGCAACGAAGTGCGTACCCTCGGGTCTCCTCGCCACGGGGTGGCTGCGCGAATTGTGAGCATTGTAGGCCGCGGCGACTACGGAAACGCATTTTCGATCCCACCGACGGGCCTGCTTTTTGGCCGCGAGCGAGGGCACGTATTGTTTCCGGAAGACGGTTACGTTTCCGGGCTCCACTGCCGGATTCACCACGAGGGAATGAGTGCATTCCTCACGGACTTGGGCTCGTCCAACGGCACGTACATACGCCTTCGCGCCGAGACCGAGGTCGGGGCCGGCGACGTGCTCCTCATGGGGCAGCAACTATTCCGCGTAGGCCTCGCATGATCCGGAGCGACGACGCGGGCCGGCCACTTGTGCGCGTGGTCGCCGCGATGGTCGAACGCGATGGTCGCTATTTGCTCACGCAGCGACGAAGTACGGCCGTTCTCCCGCTTTTGTGGGAATTTCCAGGGGGAAAAGTCGAGCGCGGCGAGACAGACGCCGATGCCCTGCGGCGCGAAGTGCGCCATCGTTTGACCATCGAGCTGACGGTCGGCGCGATGGTTTCGTCGGTACGCCACGCCTACGAGTTCTACGACCTGGAGCTGCACCTCTACGAGTGTTGGCTTGAGGCGGACACCATCTTGGTGCCCCACACGGTGAACGCGCTCGCGTGGGCACGCAGCGGCGAGTTCGACCAATACGCTTTCACGCCCGCCGACGAGCGGTCGATGGCGTTGCTGCTCGGCCTCGTCGAAGAGCGAGCCTCAAAGCCTCGCGTCGCCAGGTAGCGCGGGCCGAGAAGTGTGCTGCGAAACGCGGACGCTCCTAAAGCCAGGACAGGCGGAGCTAGGGCTGTTTTAGAAGAGCGGGCTCTGTATTTTGACGACGCAAAACCCCATCCTATCCGATTCTGCTTCGCACAATAGGCGATGGGTTCCCGACGATTTGGGGCGGCCCGCCGTTTCCCAGCCGCCTAGCGGTTTTCGTCGAGATAGACCCCCATCGGGGTATTCGACCGACGGGATTTGGCGCGCAGCAGGAAGGTGACCGGCGAGGGTCTAGTTCGGCGAACCCTTGACGCGCTTGATCATGGCCCACTCTTGCTCGTAGGCCGCGTGGTTTGTGCGAACGACGTCGAGATTTTGAAGGTTCGTGGCGTTCTCTTCGAGGCGCGCAAGTTCCTCCATTTGTTGAGAAATATCGCCGAGACCGTCGCATAGCGACGACAAGATCGTCTCGTCCACCTCTGTGCGCGCCTTACCCGCGAAATGTTTTGCGTATTCCGCAAACAGTTGGTTGGCGGCTTCGCCGAGCGCTCCCATAATGTCGCCGAGGGGGGTTGTCTTTCGCAGTTCGCGAATGGCCACGAGCTCCACGTCGTAGGCCTTGCGACGCTCTTCGACGACCTCGATGTTCTTCGCGTGCCAGTCGACGAAAAAACCTTGGGCGCTGATGTGGCGCATTTTTCGCTCGATGGAATCGAGGTTAGCGACGACGCGCGCGAGCAGCGCTGGCCGCCGCGATGCGCGCGACTTGTTGGCGAACTGTTCGGTGTAGACAGCGAACTGGCCATTCGCGAGACCACTGAGGCGACCGGCCTGCTGCTCGAGGGTTCCGCCGGATTGCGCCTTCTCAACTTCGCCGCGCTCCGCGGAGTACATATTGAGATTTTGCCGCACGACCTCGAGGTCTTTGTCGAAGACGGGATCGCGTTCGCGCTTACGAATGACGAGCATTTTGCTCTCGATGCTCTCGAGGTCGGTGACCATTTCTGCGAGAAAAGAGAGATCGCGCGTGTCGCGCCCGAGGTTCGCGAAGTGCCGCGAATAGCGCGCAAAAACGAAGTTTGCTTTCGCCGCGAGGATGCCAAAAGCCTCTTGCGCCGGACTCGCCAAACGCGCGCGCTGCACCTGCGTCACTTCTTCAGAAAACATCTTTCGCATGGCCTCCGCGGACGCGCGGCCCTCGGCAAGATCGCGACCGCGTGCCACGGCAGGAATCTGATCGACGCGCGCGATGATGTCGTCGACGCGGCGGACCATTTGTTCGAGGGCGGCGAGGTCGCGCGTGGGGCGAGGCTGCCCGGCGAAGTCGCGCTCGTAGGTGGCGTCGAGGTCTGCGAGTTCCGATTGAATGCGTTCAAGAAACGGGGTGGCCATGCGCCATGCGCTAGCGCAGTTTTTCGCATCGGGAACCCCCCTTGGAATTCTCTACGCGCGCCGCAGGTTCGAGTTCTCCGCGCGGCACGCTGTCTCGCCCCCGCGCCCCCTAACGTTCAGCAAAAATGCGCGTTTGCCGCGGTGGAATGAGGGCCTGCGTGCCGAGGTGCGAGGTGCCCTCCACGAGCTCTTGGAGGGGCGTTGCCGGTAGTCCCGTGACGGTTGCGGCCGCATCCCCGCGGTTGATGGCCACGTAGACCCCATCTCCCGTGGTGCTGACCCGGTAAAGCCAGGTGTCGTTCGCGACGGCCACGGTCTGCCGCGTGCCGCGTCTCAACGCCGGATGCGCGCCGCGAATTGCGAAGAGTTTCGCTACGCGATCCCGCAGCCACGTTTGATTCGCGCTCAAACCCGACCACGGCATGAACCGCCGATTGTCCGGGTCACCAGCGCCCGCCAATCCGACTTCGTCGCCGTAGTAAACGAGGGGCGCGCCCTTGGTGGTGGCGAGAAGCGCGAACCCATTGGCGACGCGCTCGTAGGCCTCGCGTTCGGCGGGCCCGGGCATGGGCGGCGACTGCCAAGCGCGGTCTTTTCCGTCGGCCGATTGGTTGTCTCCCCAAGGGCGCGTGTTCGCCGCGAGGTGAATAATGCGGGGCAAATCGTGGTTGCCGATGAACGTGCTCATGATCGCCTGAGGCCCGTAAAAACCCTCGTTTCCATCAAGAAAAGCCGCCATGTCCGCGAGGCGCATCGTGCGCATGATGAGGCCCTCGACCACGTGCCGACGGCCGGGAAAATCGAACTGGCCATCGAGCTTGGTGGCCGGGTCCACGTAGGCGCGAAGGGCATCGCGGCTCCCAAAATCGTAAGTCTCGCCGACCATGTAAAAGCGCTGCCGCGGAGTTTGGAGTGGAACGACCTCGGCCTGAATGCGCGCGCGCAGCTCCGTCAACCAACTCGGATCCACGTGCTTGATGGCGTCGAGACGGAAGCCATCGATGCCCACTTGCTTCGCCCATTCGATGGCGTTCGTGACGCTGTACGCGCGCGCGGATCCATTCGTGAAATTCCAGTGCGGCAGGTAGTCGGTGAACCAGCAGCGCTCGCGATCGGGCATGGAATCCCACGAGCACCCTTGGCCGCAAATGCAATTCCCGCCGCGCCCATTGCTATTGGGCCAGAACCAGTCCGCATGCTGCGCGAAGATGCCCGACGACACGTGGGCGTGCACCATCGCGTAGTCGAAGAGAACCTTGAGCCCCTTGGCATGCGCCTTCGTGACGACGGCCTTCAATTCGTCGAGGGTGCCGAAACAGTTTTCGTGCTGCAACGATGCCGGATTGCTGTTGTCTAGTTTTGGCCAATACCCGTGATATCCAGAGTAATACTTATCGTCGCCGCCCACTCCCCGGCCACGCTCCGCCGTGTTGTCGAGAGGCACGGTTAGCCAGAGCGTGTTGACGCCTAAACCATTGAAATAATTAGCATCAATCTTCTGCGCGATGCCCGCCCAATCGCCGCCTTGGTAGGCCGCGATGGGGGCCGACACCCCGCTGACCGCGCAGTTGTTGGCCGCATTGCCGTCCAAAAAACGATCGACGAAGGCGAAATAGATGACCGCGTCGCGCCAGTCAAAAACCCCCGCGGGTGGCGGGGCCGGCTCGTTGCACGTGAAGGTCGTGCAGGTCGTGGGCGCGAGAACATTGTTCACGTTGCCCGACGCATCGGTCTGCGTCGGCTTCGATGCGTCGACGCGCCACTCGGTGCCGTTGATGACAAACTTCATGAGCGAAGGTCGCCCGTAAGGCACCGTGATCGTCGCGGCCCATTCGTCCGAGGCCGCACCCGTGGACCGGCGCATCGCCACCCCCTGCTGCCACGTGGCCTCGCCCCCAAAGTCGCCCCGCACTTCAACCGACGTCTCACCGCTGTATGCATACGTCACATCCGCAGCACATCCTTTGTAATCGTCTGGGCACACGGGAACCGGAGAGCCTGCATCCACCGCTGGAATGGGGTCGGGCCCGGACGTCGAACCGGAGCCGTAGGACCCGCCGCTGCCCCCATAGCCCGGGTCGAACGTCGGTGGATCCGGGGGACGGCTGTCGTCCCGATGGCGAAGTGCAGCGTCTCCGCAGGCCGCCAAAATCGCGAACAGCGGAAGAAAAACCAGAGGAAAAAACGTCACTTGTCGAGGCATGGGGAATCCGATGGAAGCCAGATTTCGAAGGTTCTGACGGCGCCCTTTGGGATTGTCAACTCATCTCTGAGTGACGTTATGCCGCCTTGGAAAAAGCCGCGTGAAGCCCGGTTGTATGGAGCAGCCATAGTTAGACGAATATCGCTCGTGGGTGCCCTGGCCAAGACGGCGAGAGCGAAATCTTCGCCGACGCGGCGACCGAGAACCAAGGCCTCGCTCGTGGCGTGGAGCACGTCAAAAGAACCCCGACGAAGCGGCGCGCTGCATCGACGCAGCTGCCCCAGTTGCTGAAGATGACGCTCCAACAAAGTGGCCTCGACGGGCAATGAGTCGCGGGCCGGAAGGGGCCTTCGCGTCACCGGATCGCCGGTGCCCGGAAGACCCAGTTCGTCGCCCTGGTACAAAAATGGAAACCCCGGAAGGGTGTAGAGTGCAGTGAACCCGAGGCGAAGCTTCGCCCAGGTCGCCGGGTCGGTGGAAAAGTCTTCCGTCACGAAGCGCCCGGCGGAACTCCCAGACGCCACAGAGGCGCTCCGGGCTACGTCGTGGTTGCCCAGAAACGTGGCCATTACTGCCCCTGAGGAGCCCCAAGAAGCCTCTCCGCGGGCGACGGCCTCGGTCACCCACGACAGGGGCGCAGACTCGCTTAGAAACGCCCCGCGGAGGGCCCAAAAAAGAGGGAAGTGAAACGTGCTCGAAAGACCAAACGGGCCAAGATGATAGCGAAGCGCGTCGTAGGCATCGGGGCCCGTGAAGATTTCGCCGAGGGCCAAGAGGTCGGGGCTTCCCGCCGCCGAGGTGTCGCGCAGGCGCTGGATGATGGCGCGGGTTGCGCCGCGTGGCATCATCGGCACCGCATCGATGCGCACGCCGTCGAAGGAAAAACGCTCAAGCCAACGCGCGGTCGCGGCGGTCATCGCCTCGGCGGCGTCGTGGTTGTCCCAGTTCACGTCGGGCAAATACGGGGCGAACCAGCAGCGTTCCTGCGCCGTGTCCCACGGGCAGCGCGCGTCTCCGCAGGTGCAGCTTCCCGGCGTGCCGTTGAACCAACCGTCGCCGGCGTGGGCCCTCCAAAACGGATGCTCGTCGTGCACATGGTTCGGCACCACGTCGAGGATGACGCGAATCCCGCGGCGGTGCGCCTCGGAAAGCTGCTCGCGCAGGTTGTCGTCGGTGCCAAGGCTCTCGTCGATGGCGTCGGCGGAAGCGGCCCAATACCCGTGGTAGCCCGTCCCCTCGGCGCCCTCTCCGATGTCAAAAGAGGAACGTGTATTCTGCACAATGGGCATCAGCCACAGCGTGTTGACCCCGAGGGCCTCAAACGTACCGCGCCGCAGTTCCGCGACCACGCCGGAGAGCCGTCCGCCGGCGCGCGCCGCGAGGGATGCGGGCATGGCAAGGGCCGCCCCACCTTCGCCGCGAAAGCGATCGGGCAAAATTTGATAGCCCACGCGATCGCTGTCGGTGAGGCCGTCGGTCCATACAAATGATCGCCGGTCGACGCGCCGGCCCAGGGCATCGGTGGCCTCCACGCGGAACGCGAACCTCTTCGCGGAAGGCTCGGCGAGGGTCACCGCGAACTCCCCCTGAACCCCATGGGGCACTGGGATTTCGCTGACGTTTCCCGTTTCCTCGTCGCGAAGCGCAAGCCTCGTAAACGGGGTTCCGTCGGACGATGGCGACAAGACCGCCGTGAAGCGAAGCGCCGAGGCCTCGATGCGCACCTCGGCGATCGCCAGTTGCGGAAGCGTGCAGTCTGCAACATCGCGCCGGCTCACGGGCCTTCCTTCGAAGGTCTCCTCGAGGGGTGCCGTGAGGTCTCGAACCCACACGCCATCGCGAATGAACGCGTAGCGAACCGGGCCCGCGCCGAGTTTGCGCTCGCCCATGAACCAGCCGTCCGAGCGCGCCTCAAGGCTCACGCCGGGGCGCGCGAAACCGTTCCACGAGCCCACCAACTCCACGCGACTTTGAGGGCCTGGGGGACGAATCCAAAACCGCTCGATACACGCCGAATCGACAGCCGCGACAGGCGTGCAACCACTTGAAACTATTGCGAAAAAAAGAACATGGTGACGCAGCATGTTCCGGGGCCCACTCACGGCTTTAGCAAGGCTTCCACTGCGTCGAAGGCCTCGCTCGGAGCGTCGCCGAGAGCGCGCGCAAGGGGTAGCTGGGCGCGGGCGGCCTCCGCGTAAAACGACGCCGCGCTCGGCAGTAGTTGCCGTATTGTTATGAGATGCTTTTCGAGTCCCGCCGCGTCGCCGCGGCGCACGGGCCCCGTGAGGGCTCCGGGCATCCCGAGGGCTTCCACGTTCTCCGCAACGCTTCGCAAGAGGGGCCCCAAGAGGTGCGGAATGTCGTCTGCCCGCGCGCCGGAGCGCAGCAAGAGCTCTTGCCCCAAGGCTGCGAGGGCCGCGGCACCATTGGCCACAAGGCCCGCGGCCGCATGGTAGCCAACGGGGTTAAGCTGAGGAAAAGTCCGGGGAATGAGGCCCACCGAGCGGCAAAATCGGCGCGCGACGGCGACTGCCGCAAGGTCTCCTTCGACGTGCGCGTGGGCGCCGGTGAGCGCGGGAGAAAACGCGGCGGACGCAAACGCCACCATCGGGTGCATTTGAGCGACGCCCGCACAACTACCCCGAAGGGCATCGAGAGTTGCGGACGAACGCGCGCCCGCCACGTGCACCACTGCGGTCTTTTTTTTGACCAGGTTCGACGCCGCGAGCTGGGCGGCGAGGGCCTCCAGCTCCTTGTCGCGCACGGCGAGAATCACGAGATCGGCGGTCAAGGGCCCGGCCGGATGCCAACTGCGAAAAGATGCAATCTGCACGCGATGCCCGGCGCGCCTCGCGGCGCGATGGAGCGCGACACCGAGCTTTCCGCGGCCCAGAATGAACACTTCGAGTCGTCGTTTCATGCGTCTCCCAAGAGCAGACGAACGGTCTCGGCGTCGAGGAGCGCGTGCACCGAAGCGGGCACGAGCGACCGCACGGCACCTGGCCCCCCGGCCCGAAGCATGCCGCGAATGACGGTGCTCGACACGCGCGGAAGGATCACCGGCACGACGCTCTCGCCGCGAGGCAAGACGAGAAGCGGGGCGAGCTGCACGATCTCGTCGAAACGAAACCATTTGTGCGACTCGGCGACGACGTCGGTGCCGACGACGAGACGCATGCGCCACGTGGGATGCAAGCGCGCGAGGGCTGTGAGGGTGTGGATACTGCGACTCTCGCCCGAGAGCTCGTACTCGATGGGGTCGACGGAGCTCTGCGCGACGCAGGAAAACGCCGCTTCCGTGAGCGCCATTCGAAGCGGAAACGGTGCGAGTGGTTTGCCGAAAGCGTGGCGATATGCAGGAACAACGAGCACGTGGTCGACCTCGCCGGTCGCAAGAATGTACGTTCCGGCCAGCACATGACCCAGGTGGGGCGGATTAAAACTTCCCCCAAATACCGCAACGCGCATGCGTTGATTCTACACCAAGTTTTACGCCCGTTGAACCGCGCTTCGGCGGAAAGACGAGCCCTTGAGAACGCCATTTTCTTGGGGCGTGAGGCGATAAAAAGACGCTCCCATGGGCGGCGCTCGTTTCAAAGTGCACGTGGCACCTTGCGGTCCTCCCCGCCTCTGGCAAGGGTGGACGATGGCCCGTCGCCCTCACCCTCTCGCCCTCGTTTTGGTCGTCGTTCTGGGCTGCGTTTTGCTGCCGAGCCTTGCCTACGCGGGCGATGCATCGATGTTCGAGCGCGCCCTTCAACGGGGGCTTGGCCCAGCATTTGCGCTGGCATTTGTGAGCGGCCTTGGCCTCACGCTTACCCCGTGTGTGTACCCGATGATCGCCATCACGGTGTCGGTCTTCGGGGGCGCCGAGGCAGCACCGACTCGGGGTCGCGCAGCGGCTTTGTCGGCGAGCTTTGTGCTCGGAATGGCCGCACTTTTTACGGGGCTCGGCGTCTTTTTTGCGCTGTCCGGGCAGGTGTTTGGCAGCTTTCTCGGCAACGTTTGGGTCCTGCGGTCTCTCGCGGCGATCTTTTTTGCCCTCGCCCTAAGCATGTTTGGTGCCTGGGAATTTGCGCTCCCATCGAGCCTTCAGAATCGTCTCGCGTCCGCGGGCGGCCTCGGTTTGGGCGGCGCGTTTGTGCTCGGTTTGGTCACGTCGCTCGTGGCCGCGCCCTGCACGGGTCCGTTCATGACCGGGCTCCTTCTTTGGATTTCGACGACCAAAAGTGTGTGGCTCGGCGCGGGCATCATGTTCGTTTTTGCCCTCGGGCTTGGGGCGCCCTTTTTCCTCGTCGGAACCTTCGCCGTAAGTCTCCCAAAAGGCGGGTCGTGGATGCTCGCCGTGAAGTGGTTCTTCGGCGTGGCACTCGCCCTCCTCGCGTATTATTTTCTCCGCATCGCGACCCCGAGCCTGCAGCTTCAAACGGCCCCGCCGTCGTTCGCGATGGTCGGCGCTGCGTGCGCGCTATTGCTAGGGTTTTTGCTGGCAGTTGTGTACGTGGTCTCGGAGCGAAGAAACTCCAAGATTGCCCATCTTGGCAAGCCCGCGCACCTCGCGAGCATTCCCCTTGGCGTCTTCGGGGCGTGCTTTCTCCTCGCGGCGTTTTTGGTTCCGCCTCCCGCATTGGCGTGGCTCGCCGGCGAGGCCGAGGCGCTTGAAGTGGCTCGGCGCGATCACAAACCGATGCTCGTGGACTTCGGTGCCGAGTGGTGTGCCGCGTGCAAAGAACTCACAAAATTCACTTTCTCCGATGAAGCGGTGAGGCAGGAAGCAACCCGCTTTGTTGCCCTCCAAATCGATGCAACCGACGACGATTCACGCATCGACGCGGTCAAAGAAAAGTACAAAGTGGTCGGGCTCCCGACGGTCGTTCTTCTCGACAGCGACGGAAAAGAAACCAAACGTTTCAATGAGTTCGTGACCCCAGAGGTCATGCTCGATGCCTTGCGCGCGGTGAAGTAACGCGCCGTGGCGGGCGCGCGCGATCCCTACGAGGTCTTCGCTTGGCGAGGCTTGAGCAAGAACGCGATCGCGATGGACAGAAAATACAAGGTCACCAAACAAAGACTCACGAGGATCTGACTGGAAACCTCGGGGCCCGGCGTGGCGATGGCACCGACGATGAACGAGAGCAGAATGGCCCAGCGCGAAAACTCGAGGAGCTGCCGTGGGGTCACGAGGCCCGCGAGCACGAGGAACGAAAGAAAGAGGGGCAATTCAAAAACGATGCCCGTCGAAAGAATCAGGCGCGTGGAAAAATCCAAGTAAAACTCGAATGTTGGGCGCTGCGTGAGAAGCGTTCCGCCTTCGGTTACCGGGCCCAACAGTGAGAAAAAGTAGCCGTATGTCATGGGTAACATGACGTAAAACGCAAACATTACGCCAGCTATAAAAAGGCCTGAGCTCGAAACCACAAAGGGCACGATCAGTCTCTTCTCGCGGGCGTACAAGCCGGGGCTAATGAAGGCCCAAAGCTGGTAGAAAATAATCGGTGTGGCGAGGGCCAAACCCGCGGAGAACGCGAGCTGCAGGTAGCTGACGAAGACGTCGGTGGGCGACAGGGTTTGAAGCTCCGGAAGGCCCGGCAGGCCTCGGTCGATCCAGGCCCGCTCGTAGGGGATGAGGAGCCATCCAAGAATGCGTGTACGTTGCACCCATCCAACGATGGTGCACGCGGCGACGGCGATGGCGATGGCGACAACCCGGCGACGCAGTTCGTCGAGGTGCGCAAAAATACTCATCGCAGGACCGATGCCGGTCTCGGTCGGAATGCTCTCGCTCATGGCGTCTTCTCGGGTTGGCCGGGCTCGCCGCGTTCGTCGGGCTCGCCGTAGGCCGCGAGGTGGGCTGGAACAGCGTGCTCCGCGTCAGCGCTTTGGTGAGGAAATTCACTAGGAAAAACGATGGCGTCTGAGTCGCCCCAGCGCGTCGCGCCTTGCGAAGTTCGAGGTTCGCCGAGGGAGGCGCCGCGGCTGATGCTGTCGATTTCACCTTTGGCCAGGCGGTTGATTTCAGCGAAGTCGGAGCGAAGATTGCTGTCGCGAAGAACCTCGTCGATGCCGCTTTGCGCGCGAAGTTCTCCGGCCATCAGCCGAAGCTTTCGTGCAAAAGCGCCGGCGCGCCGCAGGTACGCGGGCAAGTCTTTGGGGCCGATGACGACGAGAGCCACCATCGCGACCACCACGAGCTCGCCGAGCCCCATGCCGAACATAGACGCAGCGCTAGCCAATCTCGCCGCCCCACGTCGAGAAATGGTGCGGGCCTCGGGGGGGAGATTTTCTGCAAGACTCCAGACATTCGGCTACGCAGGGGATGTGCTGGCCTTGCAAGCGCTCACCGCCGAGATGCTGGTGCGTTCCGTCGATGGTATTCGCCTCGATGAAGCGCGGCGCATCGTCTCGGCCGTCACGCGCGGCTACCGGCTCGAGGGCCCGCTCGATCAAATGCGCAAGACCGTTCTCGCCACGCTGCGGGCCACGGCTCACGTTCCCACGCTGCGCATCAAAGAGGTCGAGGCCAGCGCCGTCGATGCCTTCGCGAAGCTCGCTTTGGTGACCTCCGACGACCGCGTGATCGAGACCGTGCGCATTCCGCTAGAAGACACCACGCGGGCCAGCGCCTGCGTTTCGAGTCAGGTGGGCTGCGCGCTCGCCTGCTCCTTTTGCGCGACGGGGCGCATGGGTTTTTTCAGGAATCTCGAGACCTGGGAGATTGTCGAGCAGGTGCGACTCCTGCGCCAAAGCGAGGGGCTCGGTGCACCTCGGCGCATTCATGGAGTCGTGTTTCAAGGCATGGGCGAGCCGCTCCTCAATCTTGATCGCGTAATCGACTCCATTCGCGTGATGAGCGAGCCGTCTGGTTTGGCCATCGACATGCGCGCGATGACTATCTGCACGAGTGGTATTCCTGATGGCATACGACGACTAGCCGTAGAGTTGCCGCGGGTCAGGCTTGGGCTGTCTATAGGCAATGCGCGGCCTCAGAAGCGACGCGAACTTATGCCTGTAGACCGCATGCATCCACTGCGAGAGACCCTCGAGGCGGCGGCGTTTCACGCGCAAAAAACCGGGTTGAAACCGCTTTTCGCATACACGCCACTTGAGGGCGTGAACGACACCGACGAAGACGCCGAGGCCCTCGCAGTGTTGCTTGGCGCGTTCGCGGTGCAGGCCGGCACGGGCGCGCGTCTCACCCTCATTCCCTACAACCGCGAGAACAGCCAAGACCCCTACGAGCGTCAGAGCCTGGCGTCGCGGGCGCGCTTTCTCGCCGCGTTGCGCGCTCGCGGGCTTCATCCTCACGAGCGGTACAGCGGCTCCGGCGACATCGCGGCGGCGTGCGGTCAGCTCGCGGCGCGAGGCGAAAATGGGCTCGGTGCCACCATGCGCCGAGGTGTCTCGGGGGCCGTCTCCACGGGGTCCGCCGCGGCCGCCGCAGTTGGCGAAACGGGCAGCGCGCCATGAGGCCAGGTGTTGGCTTTTTCCTCGTCATATGGTCGGCGGTGGGCGCAACGGTTTCGCTCGCCCGGGCCGACGATCGCGCCGAAATAGACAAAGCGCGGTCCGCTTTTCAGCGAAAAGAATACGCCGATGTCGAGAGGCGACTCGGGCACTTCGCCGATGCTTCCACCGCCGGGCTTCGCGATCAGGCCGTGCTTCCGGAGGCCTATTTTCTTCTGGCGTCGGCGCTCTTTCGTCTCGGGCGACCCGACACCGCCTGGGGCCTCCTTGATGCCATCGCGGCCAAGCGACCCGACGTGGAGCCCGATGCGCTGCTCTTTCCTCCGGAGGTCGTTGACGGGTTTGCAGACGCGAAGGGGCGCATTCGCGAACGCGTCGCCGAGCAGCAAGTCGAGCGGGAGCGCTTGCAACGCGAGGCCGTGGAAGCGCGCGCGCGCGATAAGAAAAAGCTGGAGGAACGCATCGCCAAACTCGAGGCGTTTGCCAAGACCGAGACGCTCGTGGAACAGCACGGGCGAGCGCTGGCCTTCGCACCGTTTGGCCTCGGGCAGTTTCAGAACGGTGACAAAGGCCTCGGCTGGGTGCTCCTGACGGGCCAGAGCCTTGCGCTCCTGACGTGCGCCATTACCGTCGTCGTCTACGATCGAGCCCTCGACGACGCCTATGCCACGCGCGACCAACCGGGCGTTTCCAGGCAGTACTTGGCGCGCGCCTCCACGACGCAAACGCTCAACGTCATTTCGGCCATTACGGGCTTGGTGCTTGCGGCCGGCGGCGTCGTCGAGGCCCAGGTAAACTTCGTTCCGTCGGTGCGCGTGACGCGGGATCGCACGAGCGACGAACTCGCCATTGTCGTGGGCGCCTCCGCGTCGTTTTAGCAGCGTATTTGCAGCCTCTTGGCGGTTGGTAACGCGACAGCATACGAAGCGCAGACGCTAGCTATGCACCGGATGCGAGGCGTAGTGGGTGAACACATCTTGCAGGCACTTTTTTTCGCGGGTGACTTCGCGCACGAGCCTTCCCGCAACGACGGCCGTCAGGAGCCCCTCGTCGAGGGCTTCGTCGTTTGTGAACAGGTCGTCGGGACCGCTTGCATAATGCACGCGTATGCCTCGGTGGTCGCCCGCGAGCAGGGCCTCAAGGGGGCTGTCAACGACGACGCGGCCCTGGTCAATCATGCAAACGTGGGTGCACAAATCTTCCGCGTCCGAGAGGACATGCGTGGAAAAAAGCACGGTGCAGCCCTTCTGATGTTCGGAGGCAATGAGGCTTCGAACCTCGGCCCGGCCGATGGGATCGAGGCCGCTCATCGGCTCATCGAGAATGAGGAGCTCGGGTTCTTCAACGATGGCCGCCGCCAAGCCCACGCGCTGCCCTTGGCCCTTGGAGAGCGAGGCGGTGGGCCGGTCCCAAGCCGCGACTTCGAGGCCGGATCGCGTGAGCGCCTTCTCGGTCTGACGACCCACGAATTTGGAGCCTTGAATCGTTGCCGCAAAAGCCACGACCTCGCGGGCGCTCTGATTTGGCGGAAACGAAGGTGACTCGGGCATGAAGCCAATGCGCTCGCGGGCTTTGCGATTCGGCACGGGCACACCGAAGAGCGACGCGCGGCCGGAGGTGGGCGCGAGAAGACCCAGGAGAACCTTCATTGTCGTGGTTTTTCCCGCGCCGTTCGCCCCGAGAAAGCCCGTAACGGAACCCTTGCGAACGGTAAACGAAACCCCACGCAAGGCCTCCACGCGGCGCCGAAGAAACGGCGAAAAGAAGACCTTGGTGAGGTCTTCCGCCACCACAAGCACGTCTCGCGGGTCAGTCATGAGACGGAGGCAGCGGGCCGGGGCCCGGCACGCCGTCGTATTCGTGCAGCTTGTATTGAATCTTGCGCGCGGAAATTCCGAGAACCATCGCGGCCTTTGAGGTTGACCCGCCGCAGTGCTCGAGGGTGCGCAAAATCGCGTAGCGCTCCAGAGCCTGAATGGTGGAACCCGGAATGGTCGGCGGGCGATGCGGGTCGTCGTGGGGGGCCACGCTGGACGGCAGGTGGGCCTTGCGAATACGCGGCCCGTCGCACAGGACGACCGCGTGTTCGATGACGTTCTCGAGTTCGCGAACATTGCCTGGCCACGCGTAGCGATTCAGCGCTGCGAGGGCGTCTTCGCCGATGCCGTCGATCGGTTTCCCGTTTTCGTTTGCGTAACGTTTCAAGAAAAACGCGGCCAACGCATTGACGTCGCCGTGTCTCTCACGAAGCGGCGGCAGGGCAATCGTCATGACGTTGAGGCGATAGAAAAGGTCTTCGCGAAACGTTCCCTTTTTCACATCTTCAAGCAGGTCATGATCGGTCGCCGTCAAGATCCGGACGTCGGCGGTGATGGCCTCTGTACCGCCCACGCGCTCCAGCGTTTTGGACTCCAAGAGACGAAGCAGCTTGCCTTGAATGAGAGCGCTAATCTCGTGGATATCATCCAGGAAAAGTGTTCCGCCCTCTGCTTGCGCAATGCGGCCGTCGCGCCTGGCTACGGCGCCACTGAAGGCACCTTTTTCGTGCCCGAAAAGTTCCGATTCCAGGAGGGCGTCGGACAAAGATGCACAATGCACGCGAACAAACGGAGCCGCTGCCCGAGGAGAGGCGTTGTGGATCGTCTCGGCGACAAGCTCTTTGCCCGTGCCCGTTTCGCCGACGACGAGGGCCGTTGCCTTGGACTGACCAATCTGCGTGGCCAGATCGAGCATTTCTCTTACGCGCGCGTCTTCGGTGACAAAGTGCCCGAGCGCGTTTCGTTCATGCAGGCGTTCGCGTAGCTTGATGGTCTCTTGCACGAGCCGCGCGTTCTCGAGGGCGCGTTGAATCACCGCAATGGCCGCGGGAAAATCGATGGGCTTTGCGAGGTAATTATGGGCCCCGCGCTTCATCGCCTCCACAGCGCCCGAGATCGTGCCGAAGGCGGTCATCACGATAACCGACGCATGCGGCACGGCCTTTTTAGCCTTTTCCAAGAACGTCAGGCCGTCGAGGCCGGGCATCTTGAGATCGGTGATGATGACATCTGGGACAAACTCTTCGAGTTTGCCCAAACCTTTGAAAGCATCTGCGGCCGTCTCGACCAAGAACCCTTCGTCCTTGAGCAACTCAGCGAAGGCGCTACGCGCATGGATCTCGTCATCAACAACGAGTACTCGTCCTCGACTTTGACTCTTCATGACGACAGAATCTGCCATCACGAGCGGATTCGGTCGACAGGCGAGTGACATGAGCATCGCAATCCCTTCGCGAAGGCTCTAAGGAGTCATGGCGGCGTCCGAACCAGGAGCCCACTTTCCCCTCAGGAAGCTCCATGTTTTGCCGCGTTTCCCCATCGATCGTGCTCGCCACCGTTTCTTGTGCCCTGGTCGTGATTCCAGCGAGGGCAGAACAGACCGTTGACTCCCCGTCGCCCGTTGCCGCCGCGGGGTCGCCCGCTCCAACGGTGCCCGGCGCCTCAGGCGAGACGCACGCGGCGGTCGACGCAAGGCCCGCAGGCGATAACCCAGTACCCGTGCATACTGCACCTTTCGATTCCGGCGTCAACGGGAACGACTGGGCCGTTCGCGATCGGGCGTTGGCCGAGGCACCGGGGCTCGTCGGTCTTCCGGGAACGTACCGGGCGATCGATGCGGCACCGGGTGTGCCTGGGCAGTTTCGCGTCGGCGTTTTCGCAGACTGGTACCGCGCATCTTTCCTTTGCCCCGGGGGCCAGCCGTGCCCGTCGGTCACCGGCGGAAAGGCGGTCTCCGATTCCACGACGGGCCATTTTGGCACCACGTTCGCGCTTTCGTTTGGGCTCGCTGAAGTCGGTTCGGGCACCCTTGAGGGGTACGCGGTGACCACCGCCACGGCCACGAGCGATACGAGCGGAAAGCCGTCGCTCCTCCAGGCGCTCGGCGATATGAGCCTCGGCTTCAAATACGGCGCGCGGGTTTCACCAAGCATTTCCCTGGGTACGCGCGTTGGAATCGACCTGGTGAATGGCGCGGGTTCCGTGGGCCTTGAGGGCGCGGCAACCGGCGCGCACACGGGCTTTCTGCTCAGCTTCGATGGTCGCCGTCTCTCAACGCCCGCGCCGATTCGCCTGCATATGAATGTAGGATACACGTTTGACAATCGCGGGTCCGTGGTGGCCGCGACGGAGACCACGCGAGGCGTGCCCGTGTCGCGGTTTGAGCGTCTTGGACTCGGTGTAAACCGCACGGACCACGTGGATGCCGCTCTCGCACTTGAGGGCCTTGTGGCCGACGGCCGTTTCGCGCCCTTCGTTGAGGCGTCCACGACGATCCTTGTCAATCGTCAAGATTACAAGTGCCTTCGCGCCAATCCGAGCGCCGATAAATGCCTCGCGGACTCAATGTTGGCGCCCACGCGTCTTACGATCGGCATGCACGCGCAACCTTTGGCGAACCGGGCGTTTTCGCTCCTCGCGGCGGTCGATGTTGGGCTCTCGGGTTCTTCCGATTTCATCGAAGAAGCGATGCCGATTGCTCCCTGGGCCATCGGGGTCGGCGCAAGCTGGAACTTCGATGCGCGGGAGCGTCCGCCGGTTATTAACGTCGTCGAAAAAGTGATTGATCGAGGCCCCAAGGGAACGCGCGTGCTCGGCCGCGGGGTCGATTCGGTCACGTCCAAGCCTATCGGCTTCGCGCGCGTACACCTGGTCGGTCACGACGTCGGTCCGGGGTTTCTTGCTGGCGCCGACGGTCAATTTCGAACGGAACCTGTCGAGGCCGCGCAGGTGGAACTCCTCGTAGAAGCAGACGGTTACAAGGCCTCGCACTGCTCCATTGCGTTTCCGCCAGTGCCCGAGGGCCATGCCCCGGCTGTCGAAGTGGCTGCAGATTGCGCCCTCGAGGGGTTGCCCGCGATGCTGACGGTGAAGGGCACTTTGCGCGACATGGAAACCGGCGCGCACATGCCCGGCGTCGCGGTGAATCTAAAAGATTCCGGCGGCAAGTCGGTGACGGTAACCTCCGACGCCAACGGCGAATTTGCCTTCGAGGGCGTGATGGCGGGGCATTTCCGAATGGATGCGGAACCCGATGGTTTTCTCTTTGCGGGCGTGTCTTCGGAGGGCAAAGCGCGGACCGAAAAGACGCTCGACATGTACCTGCGCGCGAAGCCAAAGCTGTCACTCGTGTCGCTCGACAAAAACGAGATCGCGATCAAGCATCAAGTGCAGTTCGTTGTGAACAACGCTCAGATTCTCCCCGAGTCTTACGGGCTGCTCGCAGAAGTCGCCGACCTCATCGCGCGGACGCCCGCGCTCAAGCGTCTGGAGGTTCAGGGCCACACCGACAACGCCGGGGCCCCGGATTACAACCAAACGCTCAGCGACAACCGCGCCAAAGCGGTGCGCCAGTGGCTGCTCGATCACGGCATTGACGCGAACCGTTTGACCGCGAAGGGCTACGGCGAAACCAAGCCTCTCGTGCCGAACCTCACGGCGACCATGAAGGGCAAGAACCGCCGCGTGCAATTCATCATCACCGACGGTCCCGGCGCGCGATGAGGCAAAACCCCCTGTTTCTACTGCGAAAATAGCCTTTTTTCAGTTCGGACAGGGGGCCTTGCATCTGGCGTTGGGGTGCGCTAGCGCTCTCCGCGTTAGTGTTGTGGGTGTTCTCGCGCGAGTCCCCAAGGGGTCTCGCTTTTTTTTTCCCGGTTCCGGCCGCAGTCGCCGCAGTCGCCGTTTTGCGAAAACGGCAGCGCGCCACCCTCTCTCTCTCTCGCAACTTTTTGCTGCTTTCCCAAGGCACCACCACCGACCGTGAAGACCCTCTCACCGGAAGACCGAATTCGCCTCGAAGAGATCGCGCGACCCATCGCAGAAGCGCATGGGGCCGAGCTCGTCGACGTGGAGCTCACGACCGACCGCACCGGGGCCCTTTTGCGTGTTGGTTTGGAGAAGATCGGTGCTCGAGCGGGCCGGTGGACCCCCGCCAATGCAGCCGTCGATCTGGAGGCCTGTGCGAAGGTCTCCCGCGACCTGAGTCCCGCCCTCGACGTCAACGATTTCTTCCCGTTTCGATACAACCTCGAAGTGGGCTCGCCCGGCGTGGAGCGGGCCATCAAAACTCTTGACGACTACGACCGCTTTACGGGCCACGAGGCGAAACTGAAGTTGCGCGCCTCGCTCGCGGGCCAGAAGGTCGTAGTTGCGAGGCTCAAGGGCATCGCCGGAGACGTTGTTCGCCTGGAAGAAGGCGGGCGATCCCACGAACTCCCTCTCAGCGCCATCGACAGCGCGCATCTCGTTTTTTCTTTCGGCCCCGCGCCCAAGCCGGGCAAGGCCGCGCACCCCAAGAAGCAAAAGAAGTAGTCCCAGAGGAACCATGGCTATCGCGCACACGACGAACGCTTCCGAACCGACACTCAATCTTTCCCAGGCGATCGACGCCGTGGCCAAAGAAAAAGGGCTTGATCGCGCCCGTCTGTTGGCGACGGTCGAGGAGTCCATTCTTAAGGCCGCGCAAACGGTCTTCGGTGCCAACCGCGCTCTTGAAGCCAAGTTCAACGACGCCACCGGGCAGGTCGATCTTTTCCAGTACATGCTGGTCGTTGACGAAGTTGACGACGACGAGCGAGAAATCTCTCTCGAAGACGCGCAGAAGTACGGCCTTGAAGCGGAGCTCGGAGAAGAGCTGGGCTTCCAGATTTTTTGGCACCCAAAAGATGCCGCCGACGCGTTGAAACAAGATGCAGAATACGGCGACCTGCTCCAGGTCAAACAGTCTCGCGCCTCGTTCGGCCGCATCGCTGCGCAGACCGCGAAGCAGGTTCTGATTCAGCGCGTTCGCGACGAAGAGCGCGACATCATTTTCAACGAGTACCAAGACAAAAAAGGCTCGCTGATCAAAGGCATCGTTCGCCGTATCGAGCGAGGCAACGCCCTCATCGTCGACCTCGGAAAGACCGAAGCAATCCTCCCGCTCAAGGAGCAGACGCCGCGCGAAAAATACAACGCAGGCGAGTCGATCACAGCGCTTCTCAAGAGCCTTGATCGTGAGGCGAAGGGCTCACAGGTTCTCCTTTCGCGGCAAGACCCGGGCCTTGTCGAAAAATTGTTCGAGCAGGTCGTCCCTGAAATCTACGACGGCATCGTGAAGATCGTGGCGGTCGCCCGCCAAGCGGGTTCGCGCACAAAAATAGCGGTCATGAGCCGCGACGCCGACGTCGATCCGGTGGGCGCGTGCATCGGCATGAAGCGCAGTCGCCTCAACGAAGTGATGCAAGAACTCCGCGGCGAAAAGATCGACATCGTTCCTTACGACCGCGACCCGGCTCGTTTTGTTTGCGCCGCGATTCAACCCGCGGAGGTCAATAAGGTCATCGTCGACGAAGCTGGCGGGCGCATGGAGCTCGTGGTGAGCGACGACAAGCAGTCGCTGGCCATCGGGCGGCAAGGCCAAAACGTTCGTCTCGCAGCGCAGCTTACGGGCTGGAAGCTCGACATCATCAGCGAGACCAAGTTCCGCGAACTCGAAGAGACCTCGGTTTCAGCGCTCCAGAGAATCAGCGGCGTCAAAGAGCCCCTCGCACGGAACTTCTTTCGAATGGGTTTCCGAACGATCGAGGAAATTGCAGATGCCTCGATCGATGAGATCGCGGACGCCGCGACCCTCGACGACGCAACGGCCGAACGCCTTCGCGACGCGGCAATTGCCATCGTCGATGCACCCGAACAGGGGCACGCGCAGCAGTGAGTGAGCGCGTCTTTTCGTCGTCGCGCCCGAAGCGATTGTGTGTAGGTTGCATGGAGTCCACAGACCCAGGCAAACTCGTCACGCTGCGCCTCGCGCCGACGCCGGAGGGCGGCGTGGTCGTCATTGTTGGTTCGCATGCCGGCACGGTGGGCCGCGGCGCCCACGTTCATCCGCGCGTGGCGTGTGTGGAACGCGCCGTCGACGGCCGTCTCTCGAAGGCGTTTCGCCGGGAGATTCGCATCTCCGCGGCCGAACTCGGCGACGCCATCAGTGCGCGCGAGGCACGCCGCATGGAGGGCCTGATCCTCGCCGCGATTCGTACGCGCCAAGTGGCTCTCGGGGCCGACGCCGCGGCCGAAGCCCTCGAGCACGGGGCGATAATCGTTGCCGCAAAAGATGCGGGTCGGCTCGTCGATCACCAGCCTTTTCGCGGGGCGCGCGACTCAGGCCGTCTGATTTTTTGGGGTGATAGGGCACGTCTTGGTGCTTTCACCCGGCGAGACTCGTTGGCCGTGCTAGCGGTCACCGCGCCCTCGCTTGCACAAGCTCTAAGGCACGCCCATCAGGTCGTGTCCGCTTTCGCTCCCGCGTTCGTCGAGGGAGCACGTTGAGGCAAGTATGCAGGCTGGAAGTTCGATGAGCAAGGTTCGCGTTTATGAGGTTGCCAAGCAATTGGGCCTCGATCCCAAGGCTGCTGTGGCTTTGTTTCAACAGCTTGGCGTGAGTGATGTCAAAAATCACATGAGCTCCGTTGACGGCGACGCCGTTGAACGTGTCAAGCGGCATTTGGATAAACCGCGGGCGCCTGTCGCCGCCGCCCCACCGGCGCCGCCGACCGAGGCCTCGGGAGACCAGCAACGGATCCGGCCCACCGTGGTGAAGCGCAAGGCTCGCCCCGCGGACGACGGCATTCCCGCCGCGGCAACATCCTCCGCGAGCCTGTCCGAGTCCGTCGCCGACGCCGCGCCGAGCCACCCACGCATGCCGGCGCCGCCTCCGAGCGCGCACTCGGTGGCCCAGGCTGCCCAGGCTGCCCATGCTACGGGGGCCCACCAGGCCGTTGTGCCGCCGGCACCTGCCTCGCGCCACGCGGTGCAAGAGAACTCAGTAACGGCGAGCGCGGCGAGCGCGAATGCGGGCGGCCTCGCGATGCCGCGTGGCGAAGGTCGCGGGTCGCATGAAGGTCACGCCGCGCCATTGCCGCCGGCGCGTTCCAGTGTTCGCGAACTCCCGGTCACGCCCCATGCGCCTTCCGCACCGGCGAGCGCCCAACGACTTCACGGCGTCGCCGCGGATGTTGGCGCAGGCACCGGTGTATCCGTGCAGAGTGCACAGACCGTTTCGGAGCAAACTGCTACCGAGTCCGTCGATGTTTCGTCCGCCGCACCGCGCGCCGCCTCCGTAAACGCGGGCGGTCCTGCATCGCCGGCGTCGGCCGTCGCCCCAGGTCTCGCCCCAGGTCTCGCGCAGGGCCTCGCGCAGGGCCTCGAGTCCGCACCTGCCGCATCGACCGCCGCTGCCCCGGCGCGCGCGCCCCGCCCGGCATCGTCCGCATCGTCCGCATCGTCCGCGGCGGTCGGCTCTGGCCGCGTGGTGAACGAGGCGGGTCCCCAGCGCCGTGGTCCTGTGTCCCCGGCAGGAGACGCCTCTGGGCGCCCGTCGCTGGCACCAAA
This sequence comes from Polyangium aurulentum, assembly GCA_945875545.1. Classification (GTDB taxonomy): domain Bacteria; phylum Myxococcota_A; class Polyangia; order Polyangiales; family Polyangiaceae; genus CAIQDA01. Next base: position 23,315 of record CAMCKZ010000017.1, read on the forward strand.
AACGGGCGTCGAGTACTGGACGGGCCGTCCCGGTGTCCCGATGGCGGCACCCACGGCTGCCGGTCGCCCCGGCGCGGGCTCGGCGATGGGTCCGCGGCGTGTGCAATACGAAACGCGCGGCCCTGGTGGCGCGCCTCTTGGCCAGCCGCTTCCGCAGGGTCTCCGTCCGGGTCTCCGTCCGGGTCAAAGCGCACCACTCGGGCGTGGGCCGCACCAAGGCGGCGGGCGTTTCAACGGCCCGGGTTTCGGAAAGGGCCGCAATTCGCCGCCGACCATGCACGCTAGCATGAAGCGGGCTGCGAATCCTCTTGACATGGCCGCGCACAAGCGCGTCATCCGCATCGAGGAAAACGTGACCCTCCAAAGCCTTGCGGGCAGCATGTCCCTCAAGGTCACCGAAGTGCTCATGAAGCTCATCTCCATGGGCATGACGGGCGTGCATATCAACTCGCGAATCGATGCCGAAACGGCGAAAATTCTCGCGTCCGAATTTGGCTGGGAGGTGGAAGACGTGGCGGTCAGCGACGAAGACTCGCTCACGGCCGCGCGTGGAGGCGACAAGGCCAAAGACGATTCCGCCGACCGCGAGCCACGCGCTCCCGTCGTCACCGTCATGGGTCACGTCGACCACGGCAAAACCTCCCTCCTCGACCGAATCCGTCGCGCAAATGTGGCGGGCGGCGAGGCCGGCGGCATTACGCAGCACATTGGTGCGTACAAAGTCCAGACAACCCAGGGAGTCCTGGTATTTCTCGACACACCAGGCCACGAGGCCTTCACGGCAATGCGAGCCCGCGGCGCCTCCGTGACCGACATCGTCGTTCTCGTTGTCGCCGCCGACGACGGCGTTATGCCTCAAACGCGCGAAGCGGTGAACCACGCGAAGGCCGCGAGGGTTCCTGTCATCGTTGCGGTGAACAAGTGCGACAAACCCGGTGCAGAACCGGAGCGCGTGCGCCGTGAACTCACCGACCTCGGGCTGATGCCCGAAGAGTGGGGCGGCGACACCATCTTTGTGAACGTCTCCGCGGCCACGGGCGATGGCGTCAATTCGCTGTTGGAGAGCATCGGGCTGCAAGCAGAGGTTCTCGAACTTCGCGCGAGCCCCACCAAGCCTGCCACGGGCACGGTTGTTGAGGCCTTGCTCGATCGCGGGCGCGGGCCTGTGGCGCGCGTGCTCGTTCAGGAAGGCACGCTAAAAGTCGGCGATTTCGTGTTGGCGGGCATGGGTTTCGGAAAAGTCCGCGCCATGACCAACGAGCACGGCAAGCAGGTTCAGCAGGCCGGGCCGTCAACGCCCGTCGAAATTTTGGGCCTCTCAGACGTACCGAACGCCGGCGACGCACTCCACGTGGTTCGCGATCCCAAGAAGGCGCAAGAACTCGCCGAGCAACGCAAGTCCAAGGCGTCGCGCAGCCTCATTCCGGCCAGCGCAAAGGTCTCCCTCGAAGAGCTCTCCAAGCGCATCAGCGAACAGGCCCAGTGCGAGCTTCGCATCATCATCAAAGCCGACGTCCAGGGCTCCGTAGAGGCCATGAGCGAGGCGCTCGCGCGGCTCTCGTGCGAGAAGGTCAAACTCACGGTCATCAATGCGGCGGTCGGTGCCATCACCGAGGGCGACATCAACCTCGCCATCGCGGCGCGCGCCATTCTCGTGGGCTTCAACGTGCGTCCCGCGGGGAAATCTGCGGCACTCGCCGAAGAGAGTCGCATTGAGATCCGGCTCTACTCGATCATCTACAACGCCATCGACGACGTCAAATCCGCGATGGAAGGCCTTCTCCCACCGAAGCTCGTGGAACGGCCCGCGGCCTCTGCGCAGGTTCGCCAGCTGTTCAAGCTCAAGGTCGGCATGATTGCGGGCTGTTACGTCACCCAAGGCACGATCAAGCGTGGCTCCAGGGTGCGCGTGCTCCGCGACGGCGCCATCCTCCACGACGGCAAGATCGGCGCAATTCGCCGATTCAAAGACGACGCGAAAGAGGTTGCAGAGGGTTTCGAGTGCGGCATCGCAGTCGACGGCTTCAGCGACTTTCGCGAGGGCGACTCGCTCGATACATACGATCTCGAAGAAGTCAAGCAGACGCTCTGACCTGAAAGAAGGCCATCCATGGTTGCTACCGACGGGCGTCGGCCAGCGCGCGTTGCCGAACGGGTTCGCGATGTCATCGCGGAGGTGTTCCAGCGCGTCGTGAACGATCCGCGCCTTCGAGGCCTCACCGTAACCGACGTGGAAATCACCGACGACCTGCGCATGGTGCGGGTCGGCGTGCGGTCCATCGTCGTGGCTGATTCCGAAGCACGGCGTAAAGAAATCGTGAAGGCCCTCGAGCGCGCCTCGGGGGTCATTCGCCGTGAGGTTACAACGCGCGCTCAGCTGCGTTTTGCCCCAGAACTGCGCTTTCGCTACGACGAGGGCGGCGACGCGCAAACGCGCGTGGACGACCTGCTCGCGGAGATTAAATCCACGGGCGGGTGAGTCAACGCGCGTGCGCGGCATGCGCTGCGTGAGGCCCAGCGTGAGGCCACGGGCACAGGTTCACGAGACGCCGGGAGGCAGCGAACCCGCAGCGGGAACCGCGGGCAGGTCGAGGTGGAAGACCGTGCCTTTTCCGAGTTCGCTGTCCACGGAGATGTGACCACCGAGGCCCTCCACGAGATGCTTCACGATGGCGAGGCCAAGGCCCGTTCCGCTGGGGTCCCGCGAACGACTGGAATCGACGCGGTAAAAGCGTTCAAAAATGCGCGGGAGTTGGGCCGCTGAAATGCCTGGACCCGTGTCTGCGACCTCGATGAGCGTGCGTCCGTTGACGAGGGTCGTGCGCAGTGTGACCGTGCTGTCGGGGCAGTATTTGATCGCGTTTTCGACGAGATTCGTGAAAATTTGCTCGAGCGCATGCGCATCGCACCACACGGGCGGATGCATGTAAGGTGCATCGAGAACAATGCGGACCCCTCGCCGTTCGGCGCGTTCGCGAAGCAGCAGGAGCACCGGCGCAGCGACCGAGGCGGGGGCCAAGTGACGCAGCGCGAAGTTGAATTGCTTGGCCTCGATGCGCGACAGAAAGAGCAAATCGTCGATGCACGCTTGAAGGCGGGAGGCATTTCGCTCGATGATGTCGATGAAACGTAGCGCCGACTTCGGATCGTTTTCCACGGCGCTTCGCAGGGTTTCCGCCGCAGAACGAACGGCGGTCACGGGCGTACGAAGCTCGTGCGACACGTTCGCCACGAAGTCGCGGCGAAGGTTTTCGAGGCGCCGAACCTCGGTCACGTCGAAGAAAACAGCGACCTCGCCCCCCCTCGACGGCAGGAGCCGCGACGCGTGCGCGAGAACGTGCCGCGGCTTGAGCCCGGGCAAATCCAGCTCTGCGACGGAGGAGCCTTTTCGCCGCGCATCGGCGAGCAGCGGAACAATTTCTGCGTTGTTAACGGCCTCCGAAATGGGCCGACCCACTGTGTCGGAGCCTATCAAAAGCATCTCGCGCAGCGCCCGGTTCAAGAGCTGCAAGCGCCCCTCGCGGTCGGTCACGAGAACCCCCTCCTGCATGCCCTCGAGAAGGCCCGAAAGCAGGTCTTTTTCCGCGCGAATCGCCTCCATCGCCGACGACAGTTCCGACGCCAGTTTGTCCAGCGCTTGACCGAGTCCCGCGAGCTCTCCATCGCCTGTAAGACCCGATCGGACGCTTAGGTCACCGGAGGCCATGCGGTCGGCGGTCACGGTGAGCGAGCGAACGACGCGCGTCATTGATGCGGCGGCCGACGCGGACACGGCAAGGGCCAAGAAAATCGCCACGAGGGCACCGACGAAAACAAGCTGATTGACCGCGGCACCTTCGAGCCGCACCGACCGCGTGGGAACAGCGCAGCGCAGGACGACGGGCTTGCGGCCCGCGAGGTCTACGCGTGCGGCCACATAGGTAAACTCCTCGTGGACAGTCGCGCTCGCGCGCTGATTAATGCCGAAACCCGTGCGAAAAGCCTCGGCAATTTCGGGCCGGGACCCATGGTTGTCGGCGCGCGCAAGACCCTCTGCATCGAGCGCTGAATCGCCGAGCAAAGTCCCGTCGGTATCGACGAGAGAGACGCGCACGTGCGCCGCCGCGGAGAGATCGTCCGCGAGAGCATCGTCGACAACGGGCGCGCCCAGCACGACGAACCGGCCGATCTCCGCCAGTTGATGAAGGTCAGACTGGGCATGGGCCTCGACGCGAAGGCCCACATCGCGAACAATATGAATGCCCCCGGCCGTCAGCACGAGCAGCGTGAGGCCAAGGGACACAAGAAAATAGCGAGTCTGGATGCGCACATCGCCATCCTAGGGGCAGGGGACCAAACGCGCACGCCCGGAAACACCTTGCCTCGCGCTCGTCACACGACGCACATACGACGTGAACCGTGTAACGGTCGTAGGCTGCGTGAGGTATGTGTACTATCTCTAACCGGCGCGCACCGCTGCTCGGTCCCCGCGGGCTCTGTCCCGCGGAAGTTTGGCGGCGAAGTGTATCGCGCCATCCCGCAGGTCGAGCCGCAGTTTCCCGCCCTCGACCACGGTTCCCGTCAGCAAGTGTTCCGCGAGTGGCGTCTCGATAAGGCGTCCAATCGTGCGGCGCATGGGGCGAGCGCCGTAGGCTGCATCGAAGCCTCCGTTTGCGAGCAGGTGTTCGACGATGGCGTCGCTCCACGCGAGGTCCACGTGCCGCGATTCTTTGAGCCTTGCGGCCAAATCCGCGAGCATCCGGCGCGCCACTTCGCGCACGTCGTCTTCTTGGAGCGCGTCGAAAACAAGAATGTCGTCGAAGCGGTTCACGAGCTCCGGCGGGAGTGCGCTCTTCGCCTTCTCGAGGGCGAGAGCCCGCCGATCGTCGACGCCCGCCGTTTTCATTCCGCCAAATCCGATGGCTTGCCGGGCGCCGTTCTTGCTGAAAACGTCCGCGCCCAAGTTCGACGTGAGCAGGATCACCGTCTGACGAAAATCGACCGTGCGCCCGCGGCCGTCGGTCATGCGACCTTCATCAAACACCTGCAAAAATGCTTCCAAAACATCGCGATGGGCCTTCTCGATCTCGTCGAGAAGAATCACCTGATACGGCCGCTTTCGCACGGCCTCGGTCAGTTGCCCGCCCGCATCGTGACCGACGTAACCTGGGGGCGCGCCCACGAGCCGAGCGACCGCATGCGCCTCCGCGTACTCAGAAAAATCGAGGCGTGTCATGGAGTGCGCGGAGCCAAACAGCGACTCGGCCACGGCCTTCGCCGTCTCTGTTTTTCCCACGCCCGTCGGTCCGAGCAAAAGAAATGTACCGAGGGGTCGCTCGCTTCGAAGGCCCGAAGCCGACCGGCGCAGAACCTGGGCAAGGCGCCCGAGGGATTCGCGGTGGCCCACCACACGCTTGGCCAGATGATCCTCCAGATGAAGCATGCGCTCTGCATCTGTTTCGAGCAGCCGATCAAGGGGCACCGCGGCGAGATCCGCCACCACTTGGGCGACGTGAGGCACGTCGACCGCGTCGGCCTTTTTGCGCTTGGCGCGGGCCGCGGCCAGGTCCAAAATTGTCAAAGCTTTGTCGGGAAAGACACGCTCGCTCATATAGCGCTCGGCCCAGGAAATACAGGCACCGCGGGCCGCCGACGTGATGGGCACATCGTGATGGGCACCGAGTTCCGCCGACGCATTGGCCACGACCTCAATCACGCGATCACGGGGAAGTTCCGCGAGTTCAATGACTGTCAATCGGCGCAGCATCACGCCGTCGATCTCGACGTGACGGCGAAACTCGTCGGGCGACGACGTCAAGACCAAGCGCGTGGTTCCTCGGGCGAGCAAGCCGCGAACCTCCGCGACGGTTTCCTCGCTCGCATCCGCGCCGAGCAGAGCGCCCACGCCGTCGACCACGACGACCGTGCGGCCCGGCAACGCCTCGAGCTCGCGACGCAGGCGCGCGAAGCGGTCCGTCATCGCGCCGCGCGATGCAGCGCCCGCCAAAAGTGCGCTGGGCTCGAGTTCAAGAACGCGGGTGCCAACCTTGGAAAGCGTTCGCGCGAGACCCTGAATGAGCGCCGTTTTGCCAATGCCAGGAGGCCCGACGACAAGCGCATGGTGCGCATCGCGGCGCTCGAGAATGTCCTGAATGCGCTCAACTTCTGCCTCCCGCCCGACAATCTTTCCGCCGGTCTCCGACCCGATCTCATGCGTGCATACTGCAAGCATCGATGGCCTGACCTCGCTGGGTGGGGGTGGAGTCCCGAGGGAGGTCGCGAACGCCGGCTCCGATGGCGCGATGGGAGGCACGCTAGGCACGCTGGGAGGCCGCCCATGGGTCTCGAGAGCCACGGGGCGGGTGAGCGTGGGGCCGGCGGATGAAGCGCGCGGACGGGGCCTTGGAGGCGGCGCCGTCTTCGTAAGCGGAACGGGCGACACGCGTGGCCGGGCGCGTTCGGTGGCGATGGTGGTGCGCGCAACCCTGGGCTCCGTGAGGGGCGTGACGCGGCGCGGATTGACGATGCCCATCGCGAGCTGCATGACGGTGCCGCGGAGCTTCGCAACGTCCACGCCGCCGCGCTCAAGAATGCGGTGAGCCTCCGAGCCGCGTTCTTGGCAAAGGGCGAACAGCATGTGGATCGGAGATGCGCACTTGTTCTCGCCGCGCGACGCAAAATCCCGGGCGCGCTGCATGGTGCGCGCGATGGCGTCCGGGGTGTCCTGGCCCGTGGCCTGGAGGTCCTCCAAAATCCTGGCCGCATCGAGGCCCCGATCGAGGAGCAGGAGGCTCGCGGGTTCCGACGGAAGCTCCGCCACCGCCGCGAGAAGGTGAGGCGTCCTCAACGACTCGCGACGAGACGCCGCAAGTTCTTCCGCACGACGACGCAACGACTGAAGTTCCTTGTCGGCCACACGCATTTCCATGCGGTCGCATGCTCCGCGCCGGGGGGCCAAGTTCACGCGCACGGGGAGTGGCCGCGCGAGCGACGCCCTAAATCTCCGTACCTATTGCGAATTTCCTCAAAAAAAGCGCAATCGTTCGCTCCCGATCACTCAGGGCCAGGCGGTAGGAACGAAGCTCTACGAGCTGCGCCATCGCGTCTTCGGGCACGGGCTCTTTGGCGAGAAGCACCGCGATGGTCGTGCCCGGTCTCACCCGTTCGCACGCCGCCGACAGCCACTCGCTGGGCGCAAATGTGGCGCGCGAAAAAACAAAAGATGCAGTCTGCATGCAGTCGTCCGCGTGCGAGAGTCGCCCGTGAACAAGTTTGACGCCGGGGCGCTTGGCCTTTGCGAGGGCTTGGCGAAGAAATGCGCAGCGTTTTTGCAGAGGTTCAACCAATGTGACGGCGAGGTCGGGCCGCACGCAAGCGAGGCCAACACCGGGTGCCCCAGCCCCCGTTCCAACGTCCACGACCACAGCGTTCAGGGGAATCACCCGCGCCAGTTCGAGCGCGTCCCCGACCATCAGCTCCACAAGTTCGGGCACGGTTTTCGCCGCGGTGAGGTCGAGCCGCGCATTCCACAGGGTGAGTTCTTGGAGCCAACCCTCGAGGGCCTGAAAGCTCTCGGCCGACGCTTCAAAGTTCGCGCGTTGAGCATATTGCCTCAGTTCAGGGCCCAGTGGCTCCGGGGATTTCAACGTCATGACGGCCTCGTGGTAGCCCATTCCGAATGCAAGCGAAGGTCTTCGAACGCGCCGCTCTCGATGCACTTGTGACCGAGGCTTTTGGTGGTGCGCCGCAAACCGTGGAGGCGATGGAAGGCGGAGCGTCGTCGCGAAAGTACTTTCGCGTCACAGTCCCGGGCGGAAAAACGGCCGTCGTGATGTTCGTTCCTGACGGCCTGACGCCGGAAGAAGCGTCAAAGGAGCGGGCCTCGCGGTGGCCTTTTCTCGAGGTCCATGAGCTCCTCGTGAAGGCGCGCGTCGCGGTGCCGATAATTTACGCCGATGCGTCGCCGCAAGGGTATTTGCTGCTTGAAGACCTGGGCGAGCGCACCCTCGCGCAGGTTGTCGCGAGTGAACCCGCGCGCAAAGAGGCGCTGTACCGGCGAGCGGTGAGCGATTCCGTCGCCGCGCAACTGCAGTTGGCACCGCTCGCGGCGGGCACGATTGTCGCCACGCGGCGCTTCGATGAAGAGCTGTTGAAGTGGGAGCTCGATCACTTTCGCGAGTGGGGCCTCGATGCCCGCGGAGTCACGCTTGGCGACAACGCGCGCGGCCGTTTTGAGCGCCTCACCACAGCCCTTGCGCGGGAGATCGCCGCGATGCCCACGGCGATTGTGCACCGCGATTATCAGTCGCGAAATCTCATGGTTCGAGGCGACGGAACCCTTGTGTGGATCGACTTTCAGGACGCGCTCATTGGGCCGCGGGTTTACGATTTGGTTGCCCTTCTCAACGACAGCTACCAGTCGTTTGAGCCGGCTTTTATTGGGCAACGAATCGTCGAGGCCGCGGAGGCCCAAGGGCTCCACCCGGAGACTTTGGCCTTTGAGTTTCACCTCGTCACCGTGCAGCGCAAGCTCAAAGACGCGGGCCGATTTGTCTTCATCGACCGCGTGAAGGGCAATCCGAATTTTCTTCCGTTCGTTGACCCCACGCTGCGAAAAGTGCGCCGCTCCATGGCGGCTATCGGCGCAAAGCATCCGGTCGTCGAGGAGCTCGCTTCGATTTTGGATCCCTACCTCCCCGCAGACTGATAGGCGTTTTCTCAGCGAAAACCCACGCCGCTGCGTTGCCCCACGAGGTGCTTCGCGGCGTCGTCGAGGCCCTGCACGGTCAGCGCAAACATCGGAAAGAGCTCGGACAGGGTCTCCGCTGTTCCTCCGCGCCAATACTGCGGCGGGTCCGGATTGAGCCACGCGCGCCGCTCGAAATGCCCCGCGAGCTGTTCCATCCAGCCCACTCCAGGTTGCGCTCTCCGGGCATCTGCGGAGTGAAACGAATAATCGCCGTAACCAAAAAGCTCCGCCGGATTCATGGCGCCGTCGCCGACGACCACGAGCTTCCAGAGGGGCCCACAGCGATGGATCAAGTCGTCGATTGACACGGGCTCGCTGAAGTTCGCGGTACCAAAAACGTGCCCGTAGACGCAGTTGTGAAAATAATAGGGCTTCACTTCGCGCAGGTGCGACGCGCGCTTTGTGGCAGAAAAAAGCCTGCTCACAACCTCGGCGTACGGGTCCATGCTGCCCCCCACATCCATCAAAAGTACGACCCGCACCGAGGAGCGCCGCGGCGCCCGCAGAATGATATCGAGTTCACCCGCGTTCTTCCCGGTGGCAATCACGGTCTCCTCGACGTCGAGCTCATTGGGCCTGCCGTCACGGGCCAATTGGCGCAGCTTTCGGAGCGCGACTTCGAACTGCCGAACATCGAGCACGGCGTCTTCGCGGTAAGGCCGAAAGCGCCTCGAACGCGCGAGAGCCATCGCGGTCCGCGACCCTGCACCCTCGCCGACCAGCATGCCCGTGGGATGCGTTCCGCCGCGGCCAAAAGGGCTTGTGCCACCGGTGCCAATCCACCGGTTTCCGCCGTCGTGACGCCCTCGCTGTTCGCGCAGGCGCTCTTCAAATTGCCCCTGCAATTCTTCAAGCGAAAGGGCCTCGAGAGCCTCTCGCTGTGCGTCGCTCAATTCGCGTTTTTGCTTCGGGTCTGAGAGCCACGAAAGGAGCTCGCTCGTCAGCGCCAAGGCGGCCCGCTCCACGCCCTCAAAGTGAGCTGCAAACGCGACGTCGAAGGCATCGAGATCACCCTCGCGGTGCACGCAGAGGGCCCGCGCCACATGGTAAAAACGCTCGAGCGAGTTGTCGTGGGCACCCTTCGCCAATGCCTTCGCGAGGGCCAATGCCTCCGCGGCACCCACCTTGAGTTTGCGCGCGCGAAGTTCGTATAGAAATGGTACGACGAAATCGCTCATGGGGTCATATACCGTATGACGCAATGGTGGCGCCGGTCAGTCTTGGCCTAGCCCCCCTATTCGCTCACGTCGAGGCGCACCGCCTTCTGGGTGCATCGCCTGGATGCAGAAATGCCGCCTCGCCGCCGAAGCGGGTGAGCGGCAGTCGGCACGCACGCGACCCCGTTACGTTGCGATGAGCGAGAGTTTACCCGCGGGCGAGTAGCCCTCGATGGTGACGTCTGCGTGGATGACCTGGGGCGGCTTCATGATCATCGCCATGAGGCCCGGCGGCAGAACGGGCGGCACGGGGTGGACGGTCTTGAGGGTAATACGCGGACCACCGCCGAGCATGAAAAGCCCTACGCCGATGTTAAACACCTCGTTGGCGTTCTCCAAAAGATTGGCCTCGAGCTTGCCCCTCTTCACGCTCTCGCCCGCGACGGTTGCAGGAATTCGCGTCAACGCAGCTGCGGAGGCCGCAGCAAACGCAATGCTCATCATGCAAACCGCTGCGGGTCGACCTTGCTCGTTGAAATACACACCGACAATGCCCGGAGCTTTGAGGCTCGGGAGGTACGGAGCAGCTTTGTTGGACTCAACTTTCCGGTCCAGGAGCGACTGCACGAAGTCGTCGATCTGTTCAAAGCTTGGCAGCGTGTACGTCGCCATCGTGACTTAGCCCATTCTCTTTTGGCGAAGGGTCAGGAGGTAACCGTGCACCGACCCGAGGGTGATGCGGTTCGCCGCCTGCTCCGTCTCTTTGACGGGCTCTACGTGGCCGTCGATGAACATCGGGAGACCGAGTTTGAAACCCGAATCGCGGGTTGCCATGCGGGTTTTCACGCCGCCGGCCACAATGTTGATGATCTCGCCCATGGCATCGGCGATGTCGCTTTCGGCGAGGCCGTCTTCGTCGCCGACCATGCCGAGGAGCGCGCCGGACAACAGGCGGCAGCCCTCCATGTCGGACACAATGGCAAGTTGAAGCGTTTGATCGTTGCCAACCATCGCGAGATATGCACCGGCCGTTGGCGGCGGGTACGGAACCTGTGGAAGAAGCTCGTCGACTTGGCAGCCTTCGAAGCCGAGGGTGGTGGTGGCGAGTTCGTCGGTGGCGGCGGTAAAGGCGTCGAGCCAAGCCTTGAGGGAAGGGTCTATTTCCATTTCAGCCCACGTACTGGCCGATGGCCTCTTGAAAGGAGTCTGGCGTGAAGGGCTTGGTAATCAAGAAAAGCGCGCCTTCGCCGAGGGCGAGGTCGCGGGTTTCTTGTGTGCCTTCGGAGGTCACGAAGCCGAACTTCGTGGTGTTGCCCTCGGCTCGAAGCGCCCGGAGGAACTCGATGCCCGACATCACGGGCATGTTCCAGTCGGAGAGCACGAGCCCAGGAACTTCGGACTTCACCTTCTGCAAACCTTCGGAACCGTTACCGGCCTCGATGAATTCGTGGTCGCCGAAGCCGGCTTGGCGGAGCGTCCGCATGACAATCATGCGCATCGCCTTGCTGTCGTCGACAATGAGAATTTTCATCGATCTCTCCTCAGTGAACCGCTCGCGGCTTGCTGCTGTTTTCGTTACGCTCAGGGCGGCGCCGCGAACGTCGACAGCGTTAAAAGATGCTATCGAAAACCGATAATACCGACTCAGCGGCCTCCCGGAAGCCCCATTCCATCGCCCACCGGTGCATTTTTTCCCGGCACCGCCGTCCGCGTTTACGGAAGTGAGTCCCGCGTCAAGGAATCGACGCCCCACGACGCCACGTTGACGCTTTTCGGCCCGGCTCATGCCATGCGGTAACCTTTCGCCAGGAAGATTAGTTTGGCACGCATCTTGATTATGGGACCGTGTCGTGTCCTCCACCTTCGCCCTCCCTCCGGTTCTTCAAGACTACGCCGCCGTAGGGCGCGTCGTTGATGCGCAGCAGCGCCCGCCCAGCGCGGATTTTCGCTCCCTTCTTGAGGGTGCGGTCGCAAAGCCCGAGGCGGGAACACCTGCAAAACGCCCCATTACCGTGGTGGCACCTCGCACCACGAGGCTAAGCGGAAGCGAGGCTAAATCAGCGCTCGCGCAGGGTTGGCGAAACGTATTTGGCGAAGAGCCATCGGACAAAACCTCGCAGTTGTTGCTCGCCCAGTGGTCTCTGGAGACGGGCCGCGGCAAGGCGATGATGAACAACAACTTCGGCGGCATTAAGGGCGCCGGGCCCACGGGACTCACGGCCCGCTACGGAACGCACGAAGTTGAAAACGGCAAGACCGTGGCGATCACCGATGGCTTCCGCGCGTACGAATCGCCGGAGCAAGGGGCGACCGATTACGTGAAACTGCTGTCCAAGCGGTATGGCAGCGCGCTTGATTCTGCGCGCGCCGGCGACGCGCAAGGATTTGTGCACGGCCTGAAAAAGGGCGGGTACTTTACGGCCCCGGAAGCCCAGTATTCCAGCGCGATTTCCTCGCTTGCGAGCCGCGCAGCTTCGCTTGGTGCAGACGCGATTGGAGAGGCGGGCGAGGGCGCTGCAGGACCCGCGAGTTCCGGATCGGCGTCGGTCAATGGCGCCCCAAATCATGGCGTGCATTCTGCAAGTTATCGCGCGCGGGCCTTGAACGGAGCGTTTCCGCCGTCGGCCTTCGGCTTTTCCCCCAACCGTTTGAGCGGCGAGCAACTCATGGAGAGCATCGCCGACGCCGCGCTCAATATTGCACGCGGCCCTCGCAACCAAGAAGACACGGGGCGTCGCTCTTTTGACGATGCTTTTGAGCGGAGGTTCTGATGATCGACTGGAGCCAAAAAACCATTCTCGTTACCGGCGGCACCGGAAGTTTCGGTCGCCAGTTCGTCGCCACGATGCTTGAGAAGTTCAAGCCCAAGAAGGTGATTATCTTCAGCCGCGACGAGCTGAAACAGCACGAAATGCGCACAAGTGGCTTCGACCACCCGAGCCTGCGCTACTTCATTGGAGACGTGCGCGATGTGGATCGCCTGCGGCGCGCCATGAACGGTGTCGACATCGTCGTGCACGCCGCTGCCCTCAAGCAAGTGGTCGCCTGCGAGTACAATCCAATCGAAGCGGTGAAGACCAACATCGACGGCGCGCGCAACATCATCGAGGCCTCTATCGATGCGAAGGTCCAAAAAGTGTTGGCGCTCAGCACCGACAAAGCCGTCTCGCCGGTGAATCTCTACGGCGCGACCAAACTTGTGGCGGAGAAACTCTTCATCCAAGCGAATGCGTACGTCGGCGGCGGCGCGCCAAAGTTCTCGTGCGTTCGTTACGGCAACGTCGTCGGCAGTCGAGGCAGCGTCGTTCCCGTCTTTTTGGAACAGCGTAAAACGGGCCGCGTGACCGTCACCGACAAACGCATGACGCGCTTCTGGATAACCCTTGAAGACGGCGTGAAGCTCGTCACCAACGGCCTCGAGCGGATGCACGGCGGGGAGATCTTCGTCCCAAAAATCACCGCGATGAACATCATGGATCTCGTGAAAATCGTCGCGCCTTCGTGCGTTGTCGACGAAGTGGGCATTCGCCCCGGTGAGAAACTTCACGAAGCGCTTTTGTCGGACGAAGAGGCAACACATACGGTAGATGCTGGCGAGCAATACGTTGTATTACCTGTGCATCCGTGGTGGCCGAATGACGCGTGGAAGAACGCTGTGCCCGTCGGTTCCGAGTTTCGCTACGTGAGCAATCTCGACGGAAATTGGATGACCGAAGAGCAGCTGCGCGCCATGGTTCGCAGCTACGAGAATCCGTGATTCCGTACGGTCGCCAGACCGTCGACGACGACGACATTCAAGCCGTTGTCGAGGTGCTGCGGAGCTCGTGGCTCACCACCGGGCCGAGCGTCGAGCTGTTCGAACGCGCGGTGGCCGATGTGGCCGGCACCAAACACGCCATCGCTGTGTCGTCGGGCACCGCGGCCCTTCACTGCGCCATGCACGCCCTTCGTGTCGGCCCCGGCGACGAGGTCATCGTTCCCGCAATCACCTTTGTAGCCACGGCAAATGCCGCGGTTTTCGAGGGCGCAACGCCGGTTTTTGCCGACGTGGAACACGACACGCTGACCGTTGACGTCGCGTCTGTGGCGTCCAAAATTTCGCCGCGCACGAAGGCCATTGTTGGCGTCGATTACGCGGGGCAACCCTGCGCGTGGCGCGAGCTTCAGGCCCTCGCGGAGTCGCACCGCATACCGCTCGTCGCCGATGGTTGCCATGCACTAGGTGCAGTCTACAACGATCGTCCCGTGGGGTCGCTGGCGGCGATGACCACGTTTAGCTTTCACCCTGTCAAGCATGTCACGACGGGGGAGGGCGGTGCCATCACGACGGACGACGACGCCCTCGCCGCGCGGCTACGCATGTTTCGCGCCCACGGCATCGCGAGTGATCACCGCGCCCGCGAACAGCGAGGAACCTTTCACTACGAGATGGTCGAACTCGGCTTCAATTACCGCATCTGCGACATCCAGTGCGCCCTCGGTATTTCGCAGATTAAGAAGCTTTTTTCCTGGGTTGAGCGACGTAGAGCGATCGCCGCGCGCTACCGAGAAGCCCTCGCGTCGATCAATGGTCTTGAGGTTCTTCGCGACCGGCCCGAGGCGAAAAATGCCTACCACTTGTTCGTCGTGAAGCTGCCACCGAGCGCCGACAGGGCAGCGGTGCACCGCAAACTTCGCGAGAGTGGAATAGCCGCCAACGTGCATTACATGCCCGTGCACTTGCACCCGTTCTACCGCGATCGTTTTCACACCGAGCCCGGCATGTGCCCCGTCGCCGAACGGGAGTGGCAGCGCATTCTGTCCATCCCGATGTACCCGGCGCTCACCGACCACGATGTCGACCAGGTGGTAGACGCGCTTAAGGCAGCTCTTCGCGCGTGACGTCTTCGGCCGCCGCGGGCCCTGCGGTGCCGAGTCGTTTGGCCCTCTCACTTCGGCGGAGAGTCTCGCCGCCTATGCCAAAAATAAGCGTGCAGAGTGCAAGGAGATAAAGCAGCGCCATTTGCGATGGCGAGCGCGTCGCTCCGGCCGTAGCCAAATTGGCAACGGAGCCGCCGCCCGCTGTGGTCCCACCGGCAACGTCTCCGGTCGCCGGGTGCTGCGCGCCTGCGGTGAGCGAATTTGCAGCAATAGACGCGGAAATCTCTTCGCCCCCGGCCCAGACTGCGTGGTCCAGAATCCGCGCCCGTGCCCCAGCGGCGAGCGACGGATCGGTGCCGCGGGCCAAGAGGTATGTGGCCAATTCTTTGCGCTCCGGGTGGTCCGGCGCGAGGAGCAACGCGTGCTCGGCGGCCTCGGCGGCCTCGCGCGTTTGGCCACTTTTCGACAAGTCGCGGGCCTTCTCGAGGGAGTCCATCGCGGGGCCCAGTCGTCGCTTGTCGAGGCGCGCATAGAGCTCGTCGGCGAGGCGCTTGGAGAACCAGTCGTCCGGCGCCGCTTCGCCGCTGACCTCGCGCAACGCCTCGCGAAGTTTCCAGATTCCTTCGCGCCCGTAAGCGCGAAGCGCCGCGCGGGCCGCCGAGCGAACTTCGCGTCTGTCCGCATCCACGCGCTCGACAATGAGCCCAAGGGCCTCCGGGTCTCGCCATGCACCAAATACGTCGATGACCCGCGCCAGGGCCGCGGCATTGCCAAGCGTGGCCACGTCTGCGGGTCTTCGCCGATGCAGCCCATCGAGCCGTGCCGCCGCCCACTTCTTGAGAGGCGGAGAGCCGTCGCGGCGAACCATGTAGAGTGCAGCAATCGCCTCGTCGCCCCCGGCCTTGAGCGTGAGGCCCACCGCGGACTCAAAAGCGCCGCGCGCGTCGAGCGCCATCGAGGCTGCGAGGGCCTGTCCGTCGATGGTTTTCACCGCACGGGCACCGAGAAGCACACACGCGAATTCCACGGCACTCTTGGCATTTATCGTGGTTTTTCCCTGAAGATTCTCCAGGAGACACGCAAGCCACGCGTCGGTATTTGGCACGGCGGGCCGGCACGCGTGCCTCGGGTCTTCGAGCATACGGGCCACGCCCTCGCCGGGCACGCGACGCGCTTCGGCGAGGAGAAGATGGAGCTCCGGAAGGTCGCGTGCGGTCGCATTTCGGAACCGGTCGACGGCCTCTGCCCGGGTCTCAGAAATGCGTGCAGATTGCACCCAGTCTCGCAGCGAGCGGTCCCTCGACGCCGCGCCACCCGCCGTGCTTTGGGCGCGAAGAGGCGCACTCAGGGTAGCCGCGGCGCACGCGACGGTGACGACCATTCGCCTCACAACCAACGCCACCTTCATGAATACGAAACTCCTCGCGAGGCGGCAGGGCGCGCCGCCATGAGGCGGGCTCCTAGCATCAGCCACGACGGGTATTGGCGCTGTTTCTGGCCGTGGGCCCGAGCCCAGCGATGGTTCACGACCCCGGGCCGGCGGGAACTCCGCTAATGCGGCCAGGATGAAGCGCGCGCCAATTTCGCCACGTGTTCCCCGGGAAGGAAAACCTTGGGACGGGCCTCTCGCGGAGGCGCCGCTGGTCTTCGTCGATCTTGAAATGAGCGGGCTCGTGCTCGGCCTCGATCGGGTCATCGAGGTGTGCGTCGAACGGGTCGAAAACGGCGAGGTGGTGGAACGCCTTGAGAGCCTCGTGAAACCCCCGGCGGGCGTCATCGTTCCGCAGACCGTGCACGGCATCGACGACGCGATGCTCGCCGATGCTCCCCCGTTTGCGGATCTCGCCGACGACGTTACGCGCATTCTTTCGGGCGGTGTCGTCGTGGCGCATGCAGCCCCGTGGGACGTGGCGTTCCTTGAGGGCGAACTTTTCTTTTGCGATAAACCCCTGAAGATTCCCGGGTGGATCGATACGCTCGTTCTTAGCCGACGCGCCTTTGCCTTTGAGCGGCATTCGCTCGAGGCTCTCTGCGGCGAGTTCGGTATCGAGCGTGCGCGAACGCATCGGGCGGGCGATGACGTCGCGGCGCTGCGGCAAGTGTTTGCAAAATGCATCGATGTTTTGGAGCCGCGCTCCGTGCGCGATCTCACGGGACTCGGGCCACGAAGCACAAAGGTTTTGGCCGAGTTGGCGAGCCGGTGCCGTGACGCGTTGGCCCAGGAAACCCCCCTCGTTGTGACGTACCGCGTGCCCGGCAAGAGCCAGCAAAAGATGGTGATGCAGCTCAAGGCGCTGACCGGAGATGAGGCCCAGGGGTTCGCGATGGAGGGCTACTGCGTGACGACGCGCGGCCGGCATGTGCTGCGGCTGGAGCGCGTTATTTCAGTCGAGGCGTCCACCTAGACGCCGGTCGAAGAGTGTAGAATGCACGCATGCGGACTGCACCCCGGAACAGCGTCAGTCGTCGACGATGCCCTCGAGGAGGCCCCCGGCTGGAGGTCGAGTTCCCCGTCCACGACCTGAGCCACCCGGTGCTCCGGCGCGTTCAGAACATCGCGGTAGGTTGCACGCTTTCGCGCGGCGTCGGCCATCAGAAGATTGCAGCACGCGAGGGCCGGGGCGATGACCCTCGACCCCGCTTCGCCCCCCGCTCACGAAAACACGCTCACACCGGTTTCGTTCGCGCGTTTCTAGCGGACCTCGGCCTTTCTGCTTCCGCGCGAAGTCACGGCCCGGCGCGCCAGTTCGTCTGCTTTCTCGTTGAGCGCGTGGCCCGCATGGGCGCGCACGTATTCGAGGCGAACCTGCCCACGGGCGGCGATTCGTTGCTTTGCGAGCGCGATGAGCTCGGGGTTCGCCTTGGCCTTCCAGCCCTTTTGAAGCACGCCGATCGCGTATTGGCTGTCGGTGTAAACCAGCAGCGGTCCCTCCGCCGGCGCCCACTCGATGGCCCGCAAAATCCCCGTGAGCTCGCCGACATTGTTCGTCGAGTTTCCGAGGTACTCGTAGCCCTCCGTCGTGGCACCGCTCGGCGATACCAAGACAACGCCGCTTCCGGCGGGCCCAGGATTTCCTGAACAAGCGCCATCGGTATACGCCATCCATCCGGCGTACGCGCCTTGTATCTCCTTCGGAATACCTGACGCCTTGGGGGCACTTTTGCTGCGCGCTTTTGGGGCCTCGACACTGGCTGCGGTCGCCTCTCCTGCGGGGCCAAAAGCCTCGTCGCCCACGAGCTCCTCGGTGAGGCGTTCAAGATTGTGCGTTGCCGCGCGGTACGCTTTTTCGTGGCCGAGACCATAGCGAATTTCGACGCGCCCACCGGCCTCGGCAAGCAACGAGCCGTCCGCAGACGCGCGTGCGAGAACGCGGGTGCCCCGAAGAAGTGCCCACGCCCAGGGCATCAGGCGCTCGGGCGGCGCCAGCTGGCGTGGTAGTTGGGGTCTTCGAGGGCGCGGGCCTGTTCGGTGACGAGGAGCGGCTTATCGGTGTCGATCATGACCGCGGTTTCGTCGGTGCGCGTGTGCCCGATGCTCGCCTCGTAGGCACCGGGATGCGGCGCGTGCGGTGTGCCCGCGGGATGAAACGAAATCGCCCCGGGCCCAACGCCCCGGCGACTCGTGAAGTTTCCGCGCAGGTAAAGAATCACTTCGTCGCAGTCGACGGAGGTGTGCGGATAGGGGCACGGGATGGCTTGCGGATGAAAGTCGGTCATGCGCGGGACGAACGAACAGACGAGCGCACCCTTCGCCGCGAACGTCGTGTGAATGGTCGGCGGCAAATGCACAAGCCCTGTTTTGGGCTGGTAATTCGCTATGGGAAACGCCCAAGGGTAGACGAAGCCGTCCCATCCGACGACGTCCATCGGGGAGCGGTCAAGGAGGGTTTCCGTGAAGCGCCCGCGGGTCTTGGAGACGATGGTGCGCGGGCCTTCAAGCTCGCGGTCGAACGCGTGAATGGGGCCGCTCGTGCCCGCGCGTTTGAAATCGCGATGCGTGTAAGGTGCATCCATCACGAGCTGGC
The DNA here is from genome assembly GCA_945875545.1 of Polyangium aurulentum. Taxonomy (GTDB): domain Bacteria; phylum Myxococcota_A; class Polyangia; order Polyangiales; family Polyangiaceae; genus CAIQDA01. The sequence goes on from CAMCKZ010000017.1 coordinate 42,085, forward strand.
CGCACGCGTTGCGAAACTGGGTGGGGATATGCAGCCCGCCGGAGAATTCGAAAATGAGGGCGCGCAGTTCGGTGCCGATCAAATGCCAGCGGTGCGCGAGGCCCTTCGGAACCCACACGTAATCACCGGCTTCGACGGAGAGCCAACCGCACACGCTCTCAAGTTTGGCCGAGCCTTCGTGAATGAACCAAAGCTCGTCGCCGTCGCCGTTTGAGAAGTAGACGTCGTCGGAGCGCATGGGGCGCGCAAGAAGCACGACGAGGTCGGAGTTCACGAGCAGGGGCGTGCGGTCATCGAGGAAACACCCGCCCGCAGGCACGGCATCGCTGCTGAACAGGCGACGAAGAATCGGATGGTTACTGTCTTCGCTGGTGATAGGCCGCGCCCAGCCGCGGGAAGACGCAAACACCTCGACGTGATCGGTGGTGGGAAACCGGTGATAGAGGTAGCTGAAAGCGCCGGCAAAGCCGCCTCGTGTCAGCATTTCTTCGTAAACAATGGCGCCGTCGGGCGAGCGAAAAACAGTGTGCGGTTTGGGCGGAAAGACTCCGGCGCAGTGGCGGTCGATCATGGTTCTCGCTCAGGTCGCGGCGCGCGTTTTTTCGGCCCGCTGGGCGCGCTCGATGCTCTCGAACAGTGCGCGAAAGTTTCCGTAGCCGAAGCCCGGGTCGCCGGCGCGCTGAATGATCTCGTAGAAGAAAGGCCCCGCGCGATCATCGGCGTAGAGCGTGCACGCCTCGCGCAAGAAGATCTGAAGCATGTAGCGGTCGTTCGCGCCGTCGACGAGAATCTGCAACCGTTCGAGCTCGGCGAGTTCTTCGCGCACGTTCGTGATGCCGAGGTTCGCCAAGCGCTCAGGAAGGTCTTCGTAATACGATTTCGGCGTGTTGAGAAACTCCACGCTGCGGCCGCGGAGTGTCTCGATGGTGCTGATAATGTTCGGCACCGCGAAGGCGATATGCTGCACGCCCGCGCCCGCGTTGGCGTCGACGAATTTCGCGATTTGCGAGTCGCGGTAAAAGGGACGCAGCGGCTCGTTGGTCGCAAATTTAATGCCCGACGCGGGGTCCCACATGACGATGGACCGAAGGCCCGATCCGCTGGCGCGCTCGGCTGCGATGTCTTTGGTATGAAAGCTGATTTCCCAGAACGGCTCGAAGCCCAGCACCTCTTTGTACCAAGATACGATGGGCTGCATCGTGTAGCCGTTGGAGGTGATGTGGTCGATTTGCGAAATGCCGAACTCGTTTGGCACCGCCGCTTCGTTGCCGAGCCCCACGTCTTCGAAGCCCGGCGCAAAGTTGCGGTAGTTCGTCTTCTCAATGAAGCGAAAAGCTACGTCGCCGATGGCGGTTGCTATTTCGACAGACCGGTAGTGCCCGCCGCGATCGTCAAAGGCCTCGACCGGGTCTTGGAGAAATGTGCCGCCGCGACGGTCAAGAAACTCCATGGTTTCGTCGAGGTTCTCCACGCGAAATCCGACGGACATCACGCCGGATGGATGGCGCGAGAGGTAGCGCGACGCCTTGCTTTTTTGCGTTACTTTGGTGGAAACGCACACGCGCACCTGCCCGGCGCCGTACACCTTGGACCGCTGCCCCGACCGCGCGATGAAGTCGTCGGTTGCTTTGGCCACTTCGGACATGCCCAGTTTCTGCGTGTAGAATACACCTGATCGCTCAAGGTCTTCTACGCAGAAGTGAAAGTGATCGTAGCCGAGGATGCCTAACTTCGCGGAGCTCATGGCGCGGCACACTGCCACAAGCGCGACGCCCGCCGACGACCAATTTCGCCGCGACTTCTTGTTGCATTCCACGCGGTGCGTCAGCGCAAACCCTTCGCCTCGCGAGAACTTCGCGCGGGCATTGGCCCCCCGAGCCCTTCGTTGGGCGCTCGGGAAAACGCCAATTTGAAAAAGCACCGAAATCCGCATTGGACCCGCGCGGGGCAGGCGCTTTTGGAGGATGCTCGCAAGCATTTGTTCGATGTTCGTGCTAGCGGGGCGCGATCGGGCGCAGAGTCGCGAAAGAAGGAGCTTGCAATGAGCCGAAAGCAAACGAAGTTCATCTTCGTCACGGGCGGTGTGGTCTCCTCCATCGGAAAGGGCCTGTCGGCGGCCTC
>CAMCKZ010000018.1 GCA_945875545.1 Polyangium aurulentum
TTCCCGTCGCGCCCGCTGTTCCCGTCGCGCCCGCTGTTCCCGTCGCGCCCGCTGTTCCCGTCGCGCCCGCTGTTCCCGTCGCGCCTGCTGCTCCAATCGGCAGCCACTCCCCGTTGCTGCACAGCGCGAGCACTCGCTCCGCTGTCGCCATCGCTACCTCCAGATCACGCCTCGATTCGCACGCCGGACGATCTGCCAAACTCGCATAGCGGACCACGACTTGGCCCGCCGCCGCTGGGGCTGATGGGGAGCACCCCGCCAAAGTTGCCGCCATCGCGCTCAGCCCCACCAATGTTGAGATACGCTTCATGTGCTTTCTCTCTCTCACTCGTTGTTCTACTGCCACTAACCCGACGAAAAGGCTTCGCTCCTCTTTCTCCTTCGTCAAGCTTCATCTGCTTTTTCGCCGTTACGCGCGCAATCGCTTCCGCCCTCGTCGCGCAGCTCTCGCTCGCCGCCCGGCCGCAAGTCGGAAGCACATGAAGAGAGAACGGCAACCCTTAACCTCGTAGAATTATCGCAAGCGCGGTCTCACTTGCGTTGACAATTTCCAAAGGCATCGCCCCGCCTCCCGAGAGGCCGGTGTAGGCTCGCGCAATGGCACGCGTTGCGGTTTCGTTTCTCGCGTTGGTTTTTTGCTCCGGTGCCCTAGCCGCCTGCGCACGCGCCCCGGTGCAACCTGCGTCACCGCCGGGTCCACCGTCGATCTTGCGCGGATATTCCCTCGCAATCGCGCAAGATTCATCGGCCCTTCCGAGCGCCGGTCTCGCTCGCCGCGCGGCGGTCCAACTTCCCCTCGCGCCGCTGTTGAACCGCTCCGCTTCGCCCACCGACAGGGCCAACGCGTTCGCCCTGTTTCATGAAGATGGCTTCGCCCGCGTGGCATCGATCGTGCGGCGCGCAGACCTCAAAAATGCCGACATCCTGGTGCGTGCATTATGCACATATTCATACGTGGAGAATGCACGTACTCCGCAAGCGAGCAACACGCAGGCCGAGTGGCACGCCCTTCGCCTTGGGCACCGTGCGGCCGGTGAAGAGGGCAAGACGCTGGCCCTGTTGGACGCGACAGAACCGACTCCCGACGCCGCCGCCGAGCGGGCCGCCCTCGACGACTGGATGAAAGCCGGATCGACGAAACCCGTGGTTTTAGCCCTGCGCCGCGCACGTGCTGGCATCGAGCGGGCAGCTCTTTGCCCGAGCCCCGCGGGCCTCCGTTTCTTGGACGAAGCCCTGCGCGAAGCCCTCACGGCGGCGACCGCGCTCCGTCTTCAACACCAGGGAATGACGCCGGACAACGCCGTTTCCGAAGACTCGCAAGCCGTGATTGGCACATTCACGCTGGCACCCCTCGCGATGATCGCGTCGAAGCTCCTCCAAGGAGACGTGCGCGCGGCGCAGCAGCTGGCCCAAGACGGCGAGCTTGCGCCATTTGTGAATCCGGCCATTCTGGAGGCCCTCCGGGGCGTGAGCGCGGCACCTACGGCGAGCGAATACGCGGTATTGGCCCTGACCCTTCGCATCGTCACCGAGCGCGACGCCCGCAACCGCGCTCCGCGTCATCGCGACCCGGCGAGTGAAACGCTCGTTGAGCTCGCGTCCGCGCGACTGGCCCGCGAAGCGCAAGTGCTGCAACCGACCGCGCCGGAAGTCACCCTGCTCGCATCGCGGGTTTTGTCGCCACTGGGGCTTGGGGCCCTCGGCATCGCGATGCTCGAACCTGTTGCAAAGTACACGCAAGAAGAAGCGTGGCTTCAAGAGGTTCTCAACGTGACCATTGCCGCCGAGGGTGAGGCCGCGGGGCGCGGCGATCGGATAGATGTAGACCGCATCTTTCGGGCCGCGGCCCCGGTGTTGGCAGCAGCGATCTCACACGCGCCGGCAACCCTCGGCGTCGAGGTTTGGAGGGCCACCGCGATCGCCGCGGAGGCAGCGCTTCGCGACGGAGACGGGGCCGGGGCCGAGGTTCTTTTTAGGGCCATCGCACCGTCGCCACCGGAGATCGCCGTAAGCATCGCGCGTCTCGAAGCGGGCTCCGGGAACGCGGTCGGGGCTCTCGCGCGTCTCGATGCCTTGGCCGCCGGCGCCGCGCCACCCTCCGGGCCTGACGTCGCGGTTCATGCGTGTGAAATCGCGGCTTTCGCGGGCTTGCCCGAAGCCCCAAAACGCTGCGAAAATGCGCTCAATTCCATTCTCGGCGCGTCGGCGCTTTGGTCTCGCGAGGGCACCGACGACGGCAAGTCCGATCGGCTGCTGGCGCGGGTCTTGATGCGCTTTCGTGGCGGCCTCGATGGTGCCCTGCGGGCCCTTGACCGCGCGTATTACGCGGCACGAAAATCTGGCGGCGACGTGTCGTTCATCGTGGGCCAAGCGGTGGGCGCCGCGGTTACTTCCGATGCGCCGCACGCGGCCCAAGCCGTCGAGCCGTGGGTCGCCCGCGCGATGGAACTCGACGCCGACGATTTCGTTTATTTTGGGCTCTGGGCCGAGACTCTCTTTCGACGACATGGTCACGCCCACGAACACCTCGATGCCGCGCTTCACCGCGCGAGGCCGCAAAGCCCGTGGGTGCAGGCCCTGTTGGCGGCGCGCGTTCCTAACAATCTGCCCGGCCTCGAGTTCCTCGCGCGCCAAGACACCGAAACGGCTGAAGCTGTATTCTACACGGGTCTTTCTGCGTGGGGTGACCGCCGTGATGCAGAGGCGCTCGAGAAGTTTCGTCGGTGCCGGAGCTACCGGGCTTTGGAGCTCATGGAAAACGGGTTTTCCGAGGCTTTTCTCAGGGGACCATCGCAGCTCGTTCTTCCGCCGCACATCGCGATTCCGTGATCTTTTCTCCGGGCCTGTTGCTCGTACTTGCGGCCGCCGCGTCGCTTCCAGAAGGCACCTCGGGCCCAGCTCCGGGGCCCCAATCTGCCGACGCGCCCGGTGACCTCGCTCCCCTTGGCGAGGAACCTGCGCTCCCGGGGGTCGTCCGCGAAGTAACGATTTTCGGCAACGTGAAGACCACGCGTCACGTCATTCTGCGCGAGCTTGGGTGGCACGCCGGCACCGCCATCGACGACCACGCGTGGCACCTCGGCCTGACGCGCTTGCAGAACACGATGCTCTTCAACCTCATCGAGGCGCACCGCGTGGAGGCGGGCCCGGGGCAATTCGATGCGGTGATCCACGTGCAAGAAAACTTCACTCTCTACCCGAGCTTCAACGCCGTCGCGAGCAGCGATATTTTTTGGCTCAGCGCGGGCGTTTCCGAGTTCAATCTCTTCGGTGCATTCCGAGAACTGCGCGCGCAGTACGAACGCTACAACGACGAGCACGGAGGCCAGATCGGCTACCGAGACCCGCGCCTTTTCGACGAACGCCTGGATTTCTCCGTCGTCGGTGGTCGTTTCGCCAGGCCTCGCCCTACGTTTACGCTGCTCCGGCTTTTTGCCCAGACCGAGCTCGCACGTCTCCTGAACGACGATCATCTGCGTGTCGGCCTGCGCGCAGAGGTCGGCCATGACGAGTATACTGCGGCTATCGATGGTACACCCGCTAGCAATACACCGTCTGCATATGGTATACTATCAGCCCCTACCCGCCTCGGGCGCATTGATCGCATCCGCGTGGACTTCGACGGCCAGTCGTTGGAGGTCACGCCCAGTGTCATCGCAGGCGGCGGGGCCCGGGGTTTTTTTCCAAGTTTTTCCGCCGCTGGCCTCTTCTACAAGCAAGGCCCCGGAAGGACGAACCTGGCGGTGCGCGTGCTGGGCGGCGCAACGGGTGCCTCCACGAGTAATTTTCGTATGTACATAGGAGGCCTTGAAACGGTTCGCGGATTTCCAGACAGCTACGCAAACGGTACGCAATATGCTGCCGCCAATATCGAGCTGCGATGGACGGCCTTCGACTCGAAATACCTCGCCATCCAGCCGGCCGCATTCGTCGACGGTGCGGCGATGGGCAACGAACGGCAAGGGCACGGTCGGCTCCTCTCGGCGGGCGCGGGCGTGCGATTCATTTGCCCCCTCTTTGCCCAGGCCGGCCTTCGCATCGATCTCGCGGAGCGGTTGATTGGCGGCTCGGGCCTCGGCCTCAGCGTGGGTGCTTATCAGTTTTTTTTCTGAGCCGACGAAGGGCCTTCGGCACACGGGCACCGAGAACAGAATCCATAAAGGCGCGCTGTTCGAGCCAGGCTACACGCGCGGCGCGAAGGACCGGCAACGCATGAAACGCGTGGGGTTGCCCAGGGTATTCGGGGTGTTCGCAGCGGCCACCACGACGCTCCACGGCCACGGCCAATCTGCGTGTATCATGCACGCATAGGTCGGCGGTTCCGCAAAGGGAGAAGAACGGAGGCAAGGGCCTTAGGGTGACAGCGTCGCTTTCCAAAATGCAAATCGGGTCTGCGAGGGCCGCATCGGGGCGGGGAGATGCGGAGCGGTCGTCGAGGTAGGTGCTGCACACCTCCCACAGGCGATCGCGAATGAACGCGCTGCCATCGGGCTCCAGCTCATCGAAGCGACCGGGGTTCGATACCTGCAAAAGCGGGCACGCGGGCATAACAGCCACGGGCAAGACGCCGCGCCGAAAAACCTCTTGGGCGACGGCCTCGGGGCGCTCCATGGTGGCCATGATGGTCAGCGCGGTCACGAGGTTTCCGCCTGCAGATTCCCCCGCAACAATGATCGTGGACGGGTCGCCGCCGAAACGTTCGGCGTTGTCGAGGGTCCACGTCCACGCGGCGACGAGGTCGTTCACGGCGGCGGGAAAAGGCTTCTCGCCCGACAGCGTGTAATCGATCGTGACGACGACGTAGCCGAGGCGCGCGAAGGAAAACGCGAAGTTCCAGTGCGTGTCTTTGGAGAGAATTCGGAAGCCGCCGCCGTGCACATAAAAGACCACGGGCATGCGTCGATCGGGCTCGTAACCGCTCCACACATCGAGGCGATGCGCGCGGCTACCGGAGCCAAGATACGGCACGTCGCGGTGGACACGAATGCCCCACTCCTCGGGTTTCACCCCGGACATCAAGCGCCCGGTGTACGAGAGCCCGCGAAAAAAAACATCTAGGAATTTGCCGCCAGCCCGCTTGCGCGCACGCCGAACCACTTTCTTCGCGAATTTGCTGGCGAAACTCGGCATGGGACTCAACTCCTAGTTGTGCGTCCAAAGGAGATAAACGTAAACCGTTGCGTTGGTGACGAGGAGCGCATCGACGCGATCGAGGATGCCTCCGTGGCCCGGCAGGATCGCGCCCGAATCTTTCACGCCTGTTGCGCGCTTCAAGACCGATTCGCCGAGGTCTCCGAGCTGACCCAATGCGCCCGCCGCAATCGAAAGAGGAATGCCGTGGGCCAGCGAAAGTTCCGGGAGAAACGTGTAATGGCCAATGACAGCGCCGAGCATGGCCCCGACAAGACCACCGACGGCGCCCTCCACCGTTTTCTTGGGAGACACGGCCTCAAATAGTTTGTGCCGCCCAAAGCGTTTGCCTGCAAAGTAGGCCACGGTGTCGCTGCCCCACGCGAAGGTCATCGCCAAGAGCGCGTAACCCCGAGCGTAATCGCGCTGCATGATGGCCGAGAGCGTGAGGGGAATCGCGACAAAGAACGGCGCAAAGCCCATGGCGCACGCCCGCAACGCCGCCGAGGGCATGTCGCCGAGGCGCGCGAGGGTGAGAAGAGGCGCCAGAACGGGAATCGTGACGAGCAGCGTGAGAAGGTATTTTGGCTCGTGGGTATAAAAATAGACGCCAAGAGAAGCGCCCGCGGACAGCAGCACGCCGAAGGTTTGCGACACCCGATCGCCCGGGTGCGTCATCTGAAAAAGCTCCAAACAGCCCACAAGCCCGGCGGTGAAAATGAGGACGAAAAAACCCCAAACCGGCGCCACAAAAACGAGCCAGAGAATCAGGGGAACCGCGACCGCTGCGGTAGCCAATCGCGAGAAAAAGTTGGCCGAGATCGCCATGAGGCCTGCGCTCTGAGGAGTGAGGGAAACGTCGGGGAGGGCGCTGGAGCTGCGAGCCCAAAATGGGCCGCAAGCAGCAAAAAGCCTAACGAACGGCTGCGTGCGGGGGAATCGTCAGGTGCCGTGATTCTGCGCCCACGAGGCCGTAACGGCGTTCGCGTGCTTGATAAGAGGCGATGGCTGTGTGCAAGTCGTGTTCAGAAAAATCGGGCCAAAGAGCATCGGAAAAATAGAGCTCCGCGTACGCAAGACCGAAGAGCAAAAAGTTCGAAATGCGCTGCTCGCCGCCCGTGCGAATCACCAGATCGGGATCTCCCACGGTGAGCGAAGGCATGCGTCGATGCATGAGGTCTGCATCTATCTCGGAAGGGTCGAGGGTGCCTTCTTGCACCTGCTTCGCGAGCTCGCGCGCAACCGCTGCGATCTCCTCGCGGCCGCCGTAGCTGAGGGCGAGGGTCAGGGTCATGGCGTCGTTGTCGCGGCTTGCCTCTTTCAGAGGCTCGAGAACGGCCCGCACAATTCCAGGCAAGCGACCCAGATTGCCAACGGCGTTGAAGCGAATGCCGCTTGTGAGAATTTCGTCGTGTTCAGACAGGAGAAAGTCTCGAAGAAGCTCCATCAAGGCGTCGACCTCGAGTTCGGGGCGCTCCCAATTTTGCTCACTAAAAGCGTACAGCGTGAGCGCTTTTACGCCGAGACGGCGGCACGCGCGAACCATGCGCCGCACCGTGCGGGAACCTTCGCGATGCCCGATGGCCCGGGAAAGGCCTCGCTGCTGAGCCCATCGGCCATTGCCATCCATGATGATGGCAATGTGCGCGGGGAGGTTGCGCGCTTCGACAAGGGGCGGCATCGGCATAGGACCGCGACCGATAACACGGGCCCGCTCAATGGGGGAATGTAGGTGTAGTATGCGGGCATGAATGGCCTGAAAGTTTTCGTTCGTCTTCGCATGAGCGCCCACGACGCGCACTACGCGGGAGAACTCGTCGACGGCGCGCGCATGCTTGCCCTCTTTGGAGACCTCGCGACGGAGCTGCTGATACGCCTCGACGGCGACGAAGGTCTCTTTCGCGCTTACGAGAGTGTGGAGTTTCTTGCCCCTGTTTTTGCAGGAGATTACGTCGAAGCGACCGCCGAACTTATTCGCGTGGGGCGCACTAGCCGGCAGATGCGTTTTGAAGCGCGTAAAGTCATCTCCAACGTGCGCGCCCCAGGTGTGCCCGCAAGCGCCGCCGACGTGCTGCCGGAGCCCGTCGTCGTGTGCCGCGCCGTCGGAACATGCGTGACGCCCGAAGCCTTCAAACGCGTGCCGGCGCAGCTCTACCCCATTGGGCTCCCCGCCCCCCAGGCCCACGAGCCCATCGTGACGCCCGCGCCCCAAAAAGTGCTGCCCGAGCTCATTCTCACCGCGGCCATCGTGGGCGCCGAAGTGACGCGGCAACAGACGCCATTTTTGCCGATCACGCCGGAAGAAATCGGCATCGAGGCGGCCAAGTGCCAAGCCGCCGGGGCCAGCGTGATTCACCTTCACGTGCGCGACGACGACGGGAATTCCACCCAGTCGGCGGATCGCTTTGCCGCGGCCCTCGAAGAGATTCGCAAACGATGTGATTGTATTGTGCAAGTAACTACGGGCGGCGCCGTGGGCATGTCGATCGACGAGCGCGCGGACTGCCTGCGATGCTTGCCGGAGATGGCGACGCTCAATTGCGGCACGCTCAATTTCGGCGACGATGTGTTCGTCAATACGAGGCCCGATATTAGGCGAATGGCTGCAAAAATAGGCACTTCGGGAGCTGTGGCGGAACTTGAATGTTACGAAGTTGGGCACCTCGAAGAGGCCCTTCGGTTGCACGCCGAAGGCGCAATTCATGCGCCGCTGCACTTTCAAATCGTCCTCGGAGTGCCCGGCGGTATCGGTGCCACCGAGGCAAGTTTGCGTTTCATGGCCTCTCTCGTGCCCGCCAATGCCACGTGGGGCGTGGCCGCCGTGGGGCGGTTTCAAAAGCCCATGACCGAGCTCGCCATGCGCCTCGGTGGTCATGCGCGCGTCGGTCTCGAAGACAACATTTACCTCCAAAAGGGCGTTCTGGCGGAGGGCAGCGCGCCTCTCGTCGCCCAGGCCGCGGCGTATGCGAGGAGCCTCAATCGGCCCATCGCTAACGCAGCGCGCGCGCGCGAACTCCTGGGAATTCGCGCGCGGTAAGCATCGCGGTTTGCCCGCTAAAATACGCCGAAAATACCTACGCCGCTCGCCTCTCCGAGGAGGGGCACGAACGTGACGTTGCGCGCGGCAGCCGCGACCCTAGAACCGCCGGAAACCGGCGCGAGCCACCAGCCCAAAACCGCGCCGCCGATCATGCCGCCCGCGGTGCACGCCAAGAACAAGCGGTCGTTGCTGGCGCTCTTTGGCTCGAGAAGAAACGGGGTGCCCGCCGCAGCCCCCAAGAGCGCGCCAAGGCCCGCTCCGAGGTCGAGGTTGCCGAGACGCGTGAGGTCGGCGGTCGTGGCGACGATGGCGAGCACTCCCGCGCCCACAAGGCCCACGGCGAGCCCCTCACCGACGCCGCGTGCGCTAGGCCCCGAAAGGCGCCCGTCGACGAGCCTTGCGGCCAGGCCGCCCGTTAACGCACCGAGAAATGCCCCGGATCCGAGCACCGGTGCCACGTTGGGGCGCGACGATTGCGTCAGCACCGTGATGCCCACCGCCGCCCCCGCGAGGCCGCCCGCTACGCCGTATGCGAGTGGCCTGTGCGCCGTATTACCGTCGTTATATTGCCTACCGAGGGCGTAGCCCGAAGCGGTTCCAGCGATGAGCGAGGTGCCGAGGGCCCACGCGTGGTCGCTTGGAAGATTCCACTCATCGGACGAAAGGATCGCCGCGCCGGCGCCCACGCTGGCCCCGAGAGCGAGCAGCGGAAAGAGGAGCCGAGAGTCGCCGGAGCCGCTCGAACGCTCCACCGCGTAGCCCGTAAACGCACCGAACGCGGCACCGTGCACCGCGAGAACCATGCGCCCGGAAGTGTGCGCCGGCGCGAGCACGCCTGCCGCCGCGGGCACGGGCCCAGACGACGCGGGCGACACGGATCGGGTTTGATGCGAGGGCTGCGAGGCGTGCGATTGGCTGGATTTATCCACGCGGTTCACGGCGTCCAAAAGGAGCGGCCGCAGGAGAACGAGGGCCCGCGCGGGAATATCGATTGCGAGGGTTTCGTCGAGACGCACCCGCAGTTCGACCTCGCGCGGGCCCACGGCGACAACGCGCAAACGCCAACGCGTTCCGTCGCGTTCGAGGCGCGGACTCAAGACCCATCGGCCGTGTTCGCCCTTGCCCGCGCGTGCGACGAGGGAGGCATCGCGCAGGCCTCGCGCCAGTTCGTCCGCATCGGGAATCGCAAGGTCAAAACCCGAGTCTTCGATGGCCTCGCGCAACGTCGCGTCGAGCTCGTCGGCCCGGGCCCTCACCTCGCCGTCGGCCAGCGTTGGCGCGCGCAAAGCCGTGCCCGCGCCGTCGTCGCCGAGGGGGGTGAGCGTGGGCAGAAGTAGAACGGTTTCACGGGGCGGGCCGCCCGCATTTTCAGCCCGCGCAGGCGATGACGTGAGCACCAACGCGAGGCCGCAAACGCCTGGCCAAACGCGTCCCCAAACGCCTGGCCAAACGCCTGGCCAAACGCCTAGCCGCGGCCGACGCGAAGGCCTCAAAAGAGCAGCGAGAGATTCGCCCATACGTCCGTTATCAATGTGTCGTCGGCGCGAAAACGCCGCCCCGCGGAATCGATGCTGGGCCGGTAATTCGGGTTCGGAATCCCCGTGGATTTGTAGGAGGCTTCACCTTGCGGATTTCGGGCACTGACACTCTTGCAGTTTGCAGCCTCTCCGAGAGACCCCGCTTTGACCCCCGTGTTGCACTCATCGCCGCCGGTAATGGCGTGACCTTGAACCCACTCAAAGCCGACGCCGAGGGTAAACAAGACGAGCGGGTTCACTTGCCAACGAACCGCGACCCGTGACCCCAGAGCGATGTGCGGCGCGATGTCGGTTATGCCTGTAAAGTACACCTTTCCCGCGGAGGTACTTGGCATCGAGCCACCCGCGCCGTTGTCGGTGTAGGCGGCGGGACTTGGCGTGGCGAGGGAGCTTGCGCGCGACGAGCCAAGGGCATCAAAAAGTTCGGAGTAGTCGCGGCCCGGCGAAATGTAGGAGCCTCTCGCTTGCACATCGAAGACCAGCCGCCGGCCATTTTCACGCTCTTCGTTGGCGGTGATTTCAACGCCCGAAATCACCGTGCCGATGACCGGTGGGCGATCCAAAATGATGCCGCGCTGGGTGTTTTGCGTAGAGAAATCGCTGCCCGTTCCCGGGAAATCGGCGAGAATCGAAAATTGCCCGTAAGGCTCCACGTCTCCGTAGCGACGCGAAACTGCGCTGCGCGCAATGACGGTGGTCATGCCGCGGTTCAAGCCTGCGCTGCGCGAACTGGCGCCATTGGTGAAACGGCCATCGGGAGTGGTATCCGCAAAAATATTGGGGCACTGCGGTGAGGCATTGGCGTTGCACGCGTGGAGTGGATCGCCGATGGGAAGGCGCACTTCGATCGACCCAAGCCAACTCGGGAGACCCGGCGTGCGACGCTGGTTCGTGATGCCCCACGCCACCTCGAGCCCGAGCCAATCGAGGCCGCTGCGCGTGGGACTTGTGAACGGAAGGCTAAAGAGCGCCGCACCATCGCCTTGCGCGTAACGTTGCGGGTTCGCCGACGAGCCGTCGAGGGATGAGAGCGTTCGCGAGTCGCTCAGAACAACCGGAAGCTTGATGCGTAGGCCCAGATCATGCCACAGACCCGCTTCGGCGGTGATGTTCAGCGAGTGGGTAACTTGTTGATAATTCGCGATATTTTCGTTGATGGCCGTGAAGCCGCCCTGGGTTAGCCCGGCCTGCGAAAGGCTGCTCTCACGTCGTATTTTGGCGCTCTTGAAACGCGCGGCATACGCCGCAGAAATGTGAAAATCGAACGGGTCGTCGTCATCGAAAGCATCGAGGACGTTAGTGAGTTCCGCGGTGTCGTCGAGGAACGGTTTGACGCCGCCCGCCCGGGGCGCCGCACTTGCGCCCGCCGCGGTGAAAACGAGAACCGCGCGAACCGCGAGTAGAGCACAAGGCCTGTAAAATCCCATGGGAAGAGACGACCCTAACGGCGTCGCGGAAGAAGTCAACGAGCGGCGTGCCCGAGGCCCATTGTTTTTCGCAGCGACGCAGACCGGGCCCGCCGTAACGGCACGCCGCGCGTCTCAATCGTCGTGGAGAACCGAGGCGCGAAGTGCGCTCAGTTCGCTGCTCGAACCCTCAAGCCGCTCCGCGAGAACATGAACGAAGTGCCTTAGAATCTTGACGCCTAGACGCGTCTCGTCGCGCAAAAACGTTTCAAAATCAGTGCGATGCAGGAGCAGCAGCTCGGTGGGTGCAAGCGCCACAACGGTGGCCGAACGGGCCCGATCGCGCACGAGACTCATCTCGCCAAACACGTCTCCGGCCTGAAGAACATTGATGGCCTCGCCCTTCTTGTCGACGCGAACCTTGCCCGCAAGAATGACAAAGAGAGAGTCGCCCGGATCACCTTCGCGCACGATGGTATCGCCCTCGGGGAAGCTTCGCGATTCTGTCGGCTGGAGAAGGCGAAAGAGCTCGTCGTCGTCGAGGCCGGAAAACAGCGAAACGGTGCCGAGGCTTTCGCGTTGAAGCGCCAGACGACGGGATCGCTCGCGGCCAATGGAGCTGTCGCCGTCGACGTTCAGCACGAGGACCGTGACGTTGTCGCGACCACCGCAAGAATTCGCGTAGTCGACGAAGGTCACCGCGGAGTCCGACGGTGCGTCGCTCAGGCCCCCAGCGAAGTCGTAGTCGCGGTCGTCGAGGTAACCGGTCAGGCCGTCTGTCGCGAGGACCACCCGATCGCCGGGCACAAGCTCGAGGGCGAGCGACTCGGGTTGGGTGCACTCGTAGGTGCCGACAGCCCGCGTGATGGCGTGCTTGTACGGCAGCTCCTCGATCTCCGCTAGCGGGGTATTTCCCTGGCGAATGAGCTCGTTTCGTACCGTATGGTCGTAGGTCAGTTGCCGTATGAGCCCATCGCGTACGAGGTACAGACGCGAGTCACCTACGTGCGTGATGAAGGCACACTCGCCGAGCACCAAACAAACAACGAGGGTGGTGCCCATGCCGCGCCGCTCTTCGTGCGCCAACGCATCGGCGTAGATCACTTGGCAGGCGTGCTGCACCGCCGCCTCGACGAGCTGAATCACCTCTTCGCGAACACGGGGCGACCCGAGACGCCCGACCTGTGAGCGAAGCACGGCGCGACTTTCTGCGAGCTTGCCGCGCACCGATTCGACAGCAAGACGGCTGGCCACCTCGCCCGCTGCGTGGCCTCCCATGCCGTCGGCCACAATGAAGAGACCCAACGCCGAGTCGATCAGCATCGCGTCTTCGTTGTGTTCCCGAGTGCGTCCCACGTCCGTCGCGCCACCAGCTCGAATCGTGAGGTCCATACGCGCAGCGTCGCATGAAATGAGCACGAGCAAAGCATCAGAATGGAGCGAATCAATCGTCGGGCAGCAGAATCGAAAGACGCACCAGCTCCGTGAGGGTCTCTTCAATCGCGAACTCGCCGCCGTGACGCAGCACGAGGGAACGGGCGACCTCAAGCCCAAGGCCCAGGCCTCCGAGGCGTCTTGCCCTTCGTGCCGTGCTCGCGGCGTTGAGGAGCTCCAGTGGCTCGATGATCGAGCCCTCCGACGCGGGAAAAAACTCGATGGTCGTCCGCACGCCATGGGGCAAAGGTGTGACGAGAATAGCGATGGGAGCGTTGTCCGCGATGCGCCGAATCGCCGTGAGAAGCGTCGTCATTCCGAGTTCGAGCCAACGAGGATCCAGGGGCAAAATAGCACGACGCGCGCCCCCGATTCGCAGCGGTCTTCGAACCACGAAATCCGGAGGCGCGGCCTCGTCAACGCGCTCTTGCACGGCGCGAAGCAATGCCACGAGATCCGAGGGCACCGGGCGGATCACGAGAGACCCGACCTCAAGCCGAGCGGCCGCAAGAATCGTTTCCACGAGGACGAGCATCGACCGTGCACTGCGCTCCACCGAGTCGAGACTCTCGCGTTGAGGATGCGTGCATACTGCACGTGATGCCAGGGCGGTGAAGCCAAGAATCGAGTTGAGCGGTGACTTCAAGTCGTGGCTCATGGTCGCGAGAAATCGAGCACGCGTGCTCTCGTTGCGTGCGCGCGCCGCCGCCGCTGCCTCGCGAGCGATGCCCGCGTTGCCAAGCACGCCCGCGAGCCGTTGCGTGGCCGCGAGCAACTCGTTGACCTCCGTGAAGCGCACATCGCTCCGCGTCCAGTGGCCCCCAAGGGCCTCCGCCGTGCCCAAACTCTCCAAGGCACCCCGCGCCACTTCGAGGTCGCGAACGAGCGCGAGCCCCACGCGGCGGCCCAGGTAAATGCCTAGCAATCCTGCGAAACTAAGGAGTCCGCACACCGCAAAAAAAGAGCGGGTGCGCCACGGAATGGGCAATTCAATCGCGGCGTGCGCGCCATGTTCGAGGGCGACATGGACGACGACCGACGTGCCTGTGACGAGCGATTGATACGAACCCCGCCCACTTTTTTTTACCTCCAAAGCCACACCGTGGGCCTTCAACGCCGCGACTGCCGCATCGGCGCCTCTTAGGTCTCCGTCAACCGCATCCACGACGGAGCGCGCGAGAGCGGCACCGCGCGCTTCCAGAAGTTTCACCTCCGCCCGTTGCTCGTGGGAGAGCAAAAAAAGCGACGTGCCCAGCGCAACAAACGCGATGGGCACGGCCACGGCGAGGGTCACGCGCGGAACGATCGAAAGGGAAGGAGCTATGCCCTCGCGTTCAAATTCTGCAAGCAGAGGCGCGGCCAAGTTCGGGGAAAGAGCCCGCGCCAAATAGCGCGCGACAGACCGGCGCAGCAGCGCATGCCCCAAAAGTGCCGCGAGACTTCCGATCGAAATCGTCAGCGCCGCAAGATTCCGATGGTCAAAAGAAGAGAGCCCGCTGGGCGCGATCGACGGATGGAATGTCAGCGCGACGGCAACAAATGAGGCGCAAATATCCGCCAAAATCATGCGAGACGGCACGAGCGCCAAATCGAGCAACGCCCGAGACGTCGTCGGCTCGTCGTGGACGATGGCCTCGAGCGTCGGGGTCACGCCGCGGTAGATCACCATCGTGATCATGCATTCTGCAAGGATAAGGAGTGCACCTAAATTTCGCGCCGCGGGCCAAAGATCCACGGCGGCGGGAAGCTCCAAAAGCCGCGGGGCAAACACGGTCGTCGCGCCTTCTGCGGCGATGCAAAGCAGCACCTGCAGGCGAAGCCACTCGCCCCGCGCCGAGGAGGCGGTCATGAGCGAAATCCCCGAGGCCGGCGCGACACGCGGCGTCTGACGCCGAGCTCCGTCGGTGGCGCGTGCCGCAATGGAAACTCCGCGGTGACCGTCGTTCCGGCGCCCATGCGGCTCTCAAGGCGCACACGGCCCCCATGCAGCTCCAGTATGCGTTTCGCGATGACGAGGCCGAGCCCTGCGCCGCCGCGTTGCAGGCGCTCGTCGCCCGCCTGACTGAAGTCTTGAAAGAGGGTGCGCTGGGCGGCCTCGGAGATGCCCGGGCCTGTATCAACGACGCGCAACACGATGCGCGTCGTTGTCGCGTCGGCCCGAATATGCACGGCACCTTGAGCCGTGAATTTCGCTGCATTTCCAATGACATTGGTGAGCGCCTGGCGGATGCGCGTGCGGTCAAGATAGGCCAACAGCGTGCCCGGCGCCGTGAGGATGACGGCCACGGGGCGGCGACCGATGACAGCTCGGGTCTCGCGGACAATCTCTTCAAGCATCGGCACAAGATCGACGGTTTGGAGCTCGAGATTCACCTGCACGTCGTCGAGCATCGCTAGCCCCACGACGTCTTCGACGAGGTCGCGAAGGTGCTGCGCGCTCGACAAGACGTGCGACAAATCGCCCCGCACATCGTCGGAAATGGGGCCGTCGATTTCCGCCAGAACCAAGTCGGTGAAACCAAGAATCGCGTTCAACGGCGTGCGCAACTCATGGCTCACGGCGGCGAGAAATTGCTTCCGCTCGGCGTCGGCTTGTTGGGCCTGCGCGAGGCTTTGGCGCCCCGTCCCCGTCGCCTCCGTCAGTCGATCGACCAGGTGATCGAACGTCAGCGTCAGCTTCCCTATCTCGTCGAGCGTTCGCAGTTCGATGGGGTCCGGCGTGAGCGTAGCGGCCGGAAGCATCGCATCGACACGCCTCGCAATGAACGCCAGTTCGCCCGAGGCCTCCCGATTGACGGCCCACGCCACGGCGGCTGCAATGCCGACAAACAACACGGTAAGAGCGAGGAGTCGGACCACAAATGGGTTCGAGTGGCGGGTAGCCTCCGGGGCCGGAACGAAGGCAAAAACCACGAGCGGAACGCGTGCATCTTGCACCGACACCCAAGCGTAACGCACGCGACCAAGGGCCGTCGTGCTCAGTCCCTTTGGCGACTGCAAAGCCTTTTGAATGGTCTCCAGCGGCAGACGCCCGAGAGTTGCGTCCGCGACGATGTGCCCCCCAAGATTCCAGAGCAGGAGCTCAGCGCCGCTGCGTCTGGCGGCCTGTTGGAGCATCGCGGTGCGGTCGTCGCCGTCGAGAAAGGCCACGCGCGCCCCAACGCCGGTGGCAAGGTCGTCGGCCAAACTCGACGCATGGTCGTCGGTTGTAGACTGCAAGCTCCATGTTCCGATGAGCATGAGCGCCCCGGCCACGAGACTCGCGATCAGCACGACCAAAATCGTGATGAGAAAACCAAGGCGCAGTCGCCTACGCACTTAAACCGCTTCGAGGACCACGGCAATTCCTTGGCCGCCGCCGATGCACGCACTCCCGATGGCCCGCTTGCATTCGCCGATGCCAATGGCGTGCGCGAGATGCGCGAGGATTCGTGCGCCGCTCGCCGCAAGGGGATGCCCGAGGGCGATCGCGCCCCCGTTGGTATTCAAGAAGGCCCGATTGATGCCGAGTTCTTTCGCCACCGCGAGAACCTGCGGCGCGAAGGCCTCGTTGACCTCTACGCGATCGAGTTCCGCGAGGGCGAGCCCGGCTCGGGCGAGGGCTTTTTGAATCGCGGGCACGGGACCGATGCCCATGAGCGAAGGCTCGACGCCGGCGACGCCCCAGGAAACGATGCGTGCCAAGGGGGTGAGTCCGTGGGCCTTCGCGAAGTCTTCGGAAGCCACAACGAGGGCCGCCGCGCCGTCGCAAATGCCCGACGCGTTTCCGGCCGTGACGGTGCCATCTTTTTTGAAAATGGCGTTTAGTTTTGCGAGCCCCTCCATGGACGATTGGGGTCGCACGTGTTCATCGGTCGCGAACGAGCCTTTTTTGCTAGGGATTTCCGTTGCGACAATCTCCCGGACAAAAACGGCGCGCTCGTGGGCGGACGCCCAACGTTGCTGACTCTCGAGCGCGTACGCATCGCAGTCTCGGCGAGTAATTTCGTATTTTTCGGCGAGGTTCTCCGCCGTGATGGCCATGGGAAGCTTGCAGAATGCATCGACCAGCGCGCCGGACATGAGGTCTTCCAAAACGGGACTCTTGCCGTATCCGAGGCCGTCGCGAAGGCCTCGAACAACATGCGGAGTCTGTGTCATCGACTCGGCCCCTCCGGCCAAAATGCATTCACTCTCACCGAGGAGAATTTGCTCCGCGGCCTGCACGACCGACTCGAACCCGGACCCACACAAACGATTGACGGTCAGAGCTGTGGCTGCAATTGGCGCGCCGCATCGAAGACCAATGTGGCGTGCGAGGTAGATGGCGTCGGAGCTTGTCTGCTGCACATTACCGAAGATAATTTGCTCGATCATGCTCGGGTCGATCCGGGCATCGGCGATCGCGGCCTTCGACGACAGCACGCCGAGGTCTGTGGCGGTGAAGGTTTTGAGGCTCCCGTTGAGGGTACCAAAAGCCGTTCGGCGGCCGGACAGGAGAACGATTGAGCGACCTAAACGGCCTAAGCGACCTGAGCGATTCATCGATGGGACTCCTGATTGCGTGCGGCTCGCACCTCGTCGACGCACTTCGCGTCGCCAAAATCTTTGCACAGCCCCAAGAGCCCTTTGAGCTCATCGCGCGACGCCTGCCCGTGCTGCATGCGCGCGTAAAGGTAGTCGCGGGCTCGGTGCTTTTCGGCGTCGGTGCCCATCATCAGCGCGCGGATCTTGTCGGGGTCTTCGACGCGAGGGCCGGGCCTCTCCGGCGAGGGTTTTTGCACGTTCGTTTTCACTCCAGCCGGGCTCGCGGCCCCACCGGCCACACCCGTCACCGCGGGCAACACCGGTGTGGCAGCGGGGACCACGGCAGCGGCGTGGTGGGCGGTCTTCGGCGCGTGCGGCGTTGCCTCGCGTTCGACCGCCCCAACGATCAACGCCAAGGCCCGCTTTGCACGCTCACGGTCTGCAAAGGGCGCGCGGATTTCGAGCCGAACTTTGTCGAGGAGGTGACGCTTCAACGCCGGGTCGGACTCGAGTCTCGCGCGCCCCAGCAGGTCGGCGGACCAGTCGCCGAAGAACACCTGGCCCTCGGGGCTCCCCAACCGAGGATCGTCCGCGGCGAACGCTACGTCGAGGGCCTCGCGCGCGCGGTCGCACTCTTGATGCTTGCACAATGCAACAATATCGGGCATCGCCAAAGTCGGCACCTGCGCGGTCCTTGGCGCGGCAGATGGCAATTCGCGCGGCACCTCGGGCGACAACGCGGGCGACAACGCGGGCACGGCTTCACCGGGCGACGGCGCGGGCACGGCTTCACCGGGCGACGGCGCGGGGCCTTCTTGGGGCGACTCCGAACCAACCGTTCCGCCGGACGGCAGGTCGTGGGGCTGCCGCGCAAGCCACGTTGCGAGCCCGCCAATGACGATGACGATGACGAAGGCCGCGGCAGGGAGCCACGCGCGAACGCCCTCACGGCGATCGCCCTCGAGCGATTCACCGGACGGCATCGCCGGCACCGGAGCGCCCGGCTCCAGAACACGAACGCGGACGTCTCCCATTTCAAACAGGTCTCCGCCTTCGAGAATCTCGCGGCGCACGGTCTTGCCGTTGAGAATCAGGCCGTTCGAGGACCCGCTGTCGATAAGCTCGAGGCGGCCATCGGGAAGCACCGCAACCTCCGCGTGATGACGCGATACCGAGGGGTGCGCGAGTTGAATCGTCGCGTCTTCTGCACGGCCCAAGATGGTTCGCGCATTGTCAAGCAAAAACACTTTTCCCGCGTCCGGGCCGCTCGCCACGAACAGCCGGTAAGCCGGCGCGGGCCCTTTTCCGCGCTGCGTAACTTTCAGCTCCGGATTCGTCGATTCGTGCGCCAGCGGACCAAGGGTTTCGTCTTCGATCGTGATTCGGTATTCGCCGATCACGACGAGGTCGCCGTGCACAAGGCTAACGGGTTCTTCGAGACGCACGCCGTTTACAAACACGCCGGTCAAGCTCGCCAGGTCTTCAAGCCGGTAAGCTGGCTGCCCGTCGGGCCCGCCCTTTCGCTCGACGCGCGCGTGTTTTCTCGAGACGTTGCGTTCCGTCAGACGGATGGCGTTGTCTTCGGAACGACCTACGTCGTAGGCGTCACGCGATAGCGGTACGACAGTGCGACGTGCTTCGTCGTCTTCGATGACCAGCTTCCACATGCCAGCTTTCACAAGGTTTGGGGCCGCAGCCCGGGATCTCAGGAAGGCGCTAGATTAGCGAGTCTTTGTGCTTCGCGAAAGGGGACTCGTCGCCCAAGCGCCGATCACGGATCCGTCCATTGCGGCTCGCCCGGGGGAAGCGAGGCGATAAACGCCCCCTTTGCCGCAAGGACCGCCGCCTCATCGAGGCTGTCGAAGGTGAGCTTGGTGCGAAAGCGCGCATCGGTCCACGTTGGGTAGGAACCCACATCGACGGTCGGAAATTGCTCGACCACAGCATCCAAAAGTGCCTTCAAATGGCCTTCATCCATTTGCGTGTAGACTGCATGACTCACAAACGGCCGGTGATGGCCAACCACGGCCTCAACGACCGCAAGCTTCATACGAAATACCTGTGGAATTCCAGGCAATACGAAAACGTTGCCGACGCGAACGGTGGGCCATCGGACGCTCTCAATGACCTCCAGCACAGCACCCTCGGGAACGAGCGCCATGCGAAGATGCCCGTCGGTGCAGTGCTCTCCGTAGTGCCCGCGAATGAGGTCGGCGGTGCCTTCGTGAATGACGGCTTTCAGGCCAAAGGCATCGGCGACGGCCTCGATGGTTACGTCGTCGTGGGTTGGGCCAACGCCCCCGGAAGTGAAAACCCAGTCGTGGGTCGCAGAAAGCGTAGCTACAGCCGCAGAAATGCGTGCGCGATCGTCGGGAATCACGAGAATTTGCTGGAGCCGAACGCCTAGCCGACGCAAAAGCAGGGCCAGATCGCGGCTATTGGTGTCGGCGACCTTCCCGGAGAGAATTTCGTTACCGATTATCAGCGCCGCAGCAGATGGAACGATTTCGGCAGTCATGAAACTCGACGACGCCCCCTTCTTTTCGGTACGCTCATCGCTTACGTCACTAGCAGCGGAACGCACGAAACACATGCGAAGGGTTCTCATCGTCGAAGATTCGAATGCAGTCCGGACGTTCGTCCGCGGTGCCCTGGAAGATGAAGACTTCCAGCGCGCAGTGGGCGGCTTTGACGTCATCGAGGCTGCTTCGGGGTTCGAAGCCATGGCTCAATTTCCACGAGGCACGTTCGCGTGCATCGTGACCGATATCAACATGGGGGACATCAACGGACTTGAGATCGTGAATTTCGTGCGCAAATCTGAGGCTCACCGTCTGACGCCGATCGTGATTATTTCCACGCAGTCCTCGGAGCGCGACATCGCGAGAGGCCTCGCGCTCGGAGCGAGCGCCTACCTAACCAAGCCGTTTTCCGCAGAAGCCCTTCAGGCTTGTGTGCGGAGCTTTGTTGCGCCGGACGAGGGCTAACCATGGCTGATTTCGGGTTCGAGTCGTCCGACCGGAAGGAGGAGTTTTTCTCCGAAGCACAAGAGATCGTCGATGCCCTCGGCAAGCTTCTCCTCGACGTCGAAGTGACCGTTGCGGAGTCGCGCGTCGACCCCGACGTGATCAACGAAATGTTTCGAGCGGTTCACACGCTCAAGGGCATCGCAGGCCTCTTTGGTGCCACGCGTATGAGCGGCATGTCGCATGAACTCGAGAACATCCTCGACGACGTGCGCATGGGCAGACTCGATCTCACCGCCGCCGTGCTCGATCTCCTTTTTCGCGCGGTCGATCTCTACACGCACATTCTTTTGTTTGAGCGCGGAGACGCCCCAGACCCCGAGCACCAGATCGCGGCACTGCTGTCTTCGTTCGCCCGCGTGACGCAGCCCGATGAGGCACCAACCTCCAATATCTTCACGCAGTTCGATCTCGACCCGGGCCTTTTCGGTGTCCTCACCGAGTACGAAGAGCACCGGCTCAAATCGAACATCGAGTCGGGGCTTGCGCTCTTTCGCTTGCGGGTTCGATTCAGCCTCATGGTCCTCGACTCCGCCCTCGAGGATCTGAAAAAGAAGGCCAAGCCCCTCGGCGAGATCATCACGTACCTGCCTGCGCCCTCCACAGACGAGAGCGATTTCGAGAATCTCGAACTCGACATCTTGATGGCGAGCAAGTGCCCTACGTCCCTCATCGAGACCACGCTCAGCATTGAGGGCCTCGTCGTGAATCCGGTGTTGCGCCGTGTCGGCGGTGCCCCACCCCCGAAACACGGCCCGCCAAAAAGCAACACGCCGCTCCCGAAAATCGGCGGTGCACCCTCCATGCCCCCGCCCACGATTGCGGGGCCTCCGCGCCTTCCTCGCGACCTCATCCCCGACTCGGTCGCCACTCCGGCACCTTCGCGAAAGAGCAGTCGTCCGGGCTCACGCCACAGCCTTACCCCGGCCGGAGGTGCGGGCCAGGCGGCGCAATTCGTGGGCAAGTCCGCGGCGCAAACAACCGTCCGCGTCGACATCCGAAAGCTCGATCGCCTGATGACGATTCTCGGCGAGCTGGCCATCGTGCGCAGTGCCGTCGGCCGCCTGGCGGAGCGTTTCCGCGGGAGCGTCGAGCATCGCGAACTCGGCGGCGATTTGCATCGGTTGCACCGCACGTTCGAGCGCCATCTCGGCCAAATGCAGAACGGCATTCTCGAGGTGCGCATGGTGCAGCTCGGGCCCGTTTTCGACAAACTCCAGCGAGGCCTTCGCGCCATCAGTCGCGAGTACAGCCGGCCCGTCAATCTCGTCATCACGGGGCAAGAAACCGAGATCGACAAACTCATCGTCGAAGAGTTGTCCGATCCACTGATGCACATGGTGCGAAACGCCTTCGACCACGGCATCGAAGACCTCGAAGACCGCATCAAGGTTGGCAAACCCGAGGTCGGCACCGTCGCTCTGAACGCTTTCCAAAAAGGCAACCACGTCGTCATTGAGGTCGAAGACGACGGCCGCGGAATGGACCCAAAACTCATCATCGCGAGCGCCATCCGCAAGGGCGTGATCACCGAGAGTGAGTCGGGCGAAATGAGCGCCCGCGACGCCTACCGTCTCGTGTTTGTGCCGGGGTTTTCCACGAAGGCGGTCGTCACCGATCTGTCGGGCCGGGGCGTCGGCCTCGACGTCGTCAAGACGAATATCTCGCGCCTCGGCGGCATCGTTGACATCACCAGCGATGTAGGCATCGGCACGAAGATGACCATCACACTTCCGGTGACGTTGGCGATCATCAACGTGCTTATCGTCGAACTCGCGGGTCGTTCTTTCGCGATTCCGCTGGCCAGCGTTGAAGAAGCTTTTGTCTACGAGCCCGCGCGCACGCGCAACGTCGAAGGCCGCGAGGTGCTGTCGCTTCGTGGGCAAAGCTTGCCCATTTGCAACCTCCTCAAACTGCTGCACCTGAATACCTTCGACGACGAAGGGCGCAAATATTACGTCGTAACCGTGGCGGTCGGCATTCGGCGGCTCGGGCTCCTCGTCGACCGCCTCGAGGGCCAACAAGACATCGTCATCAAGCCCCTTGGGCGCTCACTGAAGGCCGTTCGTGGCTTCTCGGGGGCTGCAGAACTCGGCGACCAAAGGGTGGCCCTCGTTATCGACGTAGCGGCAATTGTCGAAGAGGTTTTGGCCGGCGACCAGGGTCGGTACTTGGCAATTGCCGGCGACGGGAGGGGCTAAAAATGGCAGACATGGTACGAGCGCACGCACGCGACTTGCGGCGCGCCACAGACACGGGAAAGCGCGTTGAATACCTAGCGTTTACGCTGGGTTCACAGATCTACGCGGTCCCCATTCAGCACATCGCTGAAATCTTGAAGCCGCCTCCGGTCACAGAGATTCCCCGCGCCCCCCGCAACGTCGTGGGCATCATTAGCGTGCGCGGCAAACTCGTAACGGTCATCGATCTTCGACGCCGCTTCGGCCTCATCGAAGCTCCCTTTGATCGCAGCACGCGCATTCTCTTGAGCGACACCGGCGACGACGAACCCATTGGGCTTTTGGTCGACGAAGTCATTCAAGTGTACCGGCTAAGCGAGCAAGAAATCGAGCCCGCGGCGGCTCTCGGTGGAGACCAGCCCGCATATATTCTCGGTATAGGGCGTCAAGACGATGTCCTGCTTGTGCTCTTGGAACTGAAATCGCTTATCGAGAGCTAGAGATGCCTCGTTCCGGCGAACGCCAGCGGCCCCTCGTCCATGCCCACGGAGGCCCGCCCATGCCCACCGAGGCCTTTTTTCGCGCCGCGCCATCCATCCCCCTCAACCATGCCGGCAGCAGCAATTGCCCCCATTTCATTTTTCCTGGACCGATTTCTTTATCGCGCGCAGCCTCTGCGACGTGCAACAATGGTCAGCTGAAGGGATGCGTTTCATGGGTCCGAGACACCGGCACGATCCGTTGAAAAACCTCGTGGGGTTTTGCGTGGGAGACGTTAACTACGCGGTTCCCATTGCGTGCGTCAAAGAGGTCTCGAATCCCTTGGACGTCGTGGCACTTCCCCATGCGCCGCCCGGCATCTGCGGGGTTTCTGATTACCGCGGTCATGTCGTTCCTCTGGTCGATTTGCGCCTCCGCTTTAACCTCGAACGGCAAGCCACCACCAGACGCACAAAATGGGTGATTCTTGAGCTCGAAGGGCGCTTGTTGGCCCTCATCGTCGATCGGGTCTCAGAGGTTTTTGGCACGGGCGGTGCCGAGGTTCGTCCTTCCCCGTTTCTCGGGGGCGGCGAAGATGTCCGCGGAATCGCTGGGGTTACGAGCTTTAATGGGGAGCTTGTTTTTGTTCTTGACACGGGCAAACTTCGTGAACTGACCGACGCGGTCGCCCTGCCCCACGCCCTGCCCCACGCCCTGCCCCACGCAGTGCCCTCCAGCGGGGGCCGCGGAGGTCTGGTGGCAGCCAAGTTGTCCACGTGAAAAACGCCTTCGCCGCCGTCGAATGGCTCTTGTGCCAAGAGGAGCCCGAGGCGCGCCGCACGGCCGCCCAACAGCTGGTCAAGCTGGAGGGGCGCGATGCCATTCCGTTCTTGCTCACGGCCCTCGGCGACACCGACTGGCGCGTGAGGCGCGAGGCCACGAGTTCCGCGCCTCTCATCGCGCCGCGAGCAGCGGTCATCGCGGCGCTCATTCCCTGCCTCTCGGAGGCCCAAAACATCGGCCTGCGCAACGCCGCCGTCGAGGCCTTGGTGGCCATCGGGGCCGAGGCCATCGGGCCCGTTCTCGGGGTACTCGCAGCCCTTTCAAGCGACGGAAAAAAGCTGGCCGTCGAAGTCCTCGCAGGCATCACCGACGAGCGCAGCGCATCGGCCCTTGAGGCCCTCCTCGAAACCGACGACGTGAACGTAGCCTGTGCCGCGGCCGAGGCCCTTGCGCAGGTCGCGAAACGCTCCGACGAGCTCCGTGCGAGCGCGGTTGCGGCCCTCGTGCGCAACATGGAAGGCGCCGACACCTACTTTTGCGTCGCGCTTTTGGAGGGCCTAAAATTTCTCGAGGCCGAGGTTCCTTGGGCGGTTTATGCAAAAATTTCAAAAAACCCCATGCTTCGTGGGTACGCGGTCTCGGCCGCGGCCCTAACGACCGACCCCTCCGCTCTCCACCTGCTCGTCTCCACGATATCGCACAGCACCAAGACCCTCGTGCGCGAGGCAACGATCGTCCTCGGCGAAAAAGTGTTCGCGGGGGTTGCAGACCAGGGCCTTCTGCGCATCGTTCGCGACGCCTTCGCGCTGAACCCGGGGGTTGACGCGCCCATTCTGTTTCTCGCGCGCACCCACGACGACCTGCCTGCGCGCGCCGGCGCCACGGTGCTTCTTGGCCTCCTCGGCGACCCGGCGACGATCCCCACGATCATCGGTGCCCTGAGTGAAGACGGGCTCACAGAGCGCGCCGAGCGGGCTCTAAAACTGGCCGGGGGCGATGCCGTCGGTCCGCTGTTGGCCCTGGCGCGGTCACGTGAACCAAGCGCGCGCGCAAACGCCATTTCCATGATGCCCGTGATCGTGCATTCTGCAAGTGACGAGGTCCGCAAGACGCTTCACGGTGCCCTTCGCGACGAATCCAACGAAGTCAAAGCCTCGGCCCTTCGTGTTCTCGCGACCACCGGCGACGCCGACGACATGGAGCGCATCATGCCCATGGTGAACGACCGCGACCCGCGCGTTTCTGCCGCCGCCGCCGCCGCCCTTGCGCCCCTCGCCCGCCGCTACGAAGATCGCGCCCTCGAGCTCGTAAGCGACGTCGACGTGACGGGCCATCTGGCTTCCGCTGCCTGCGTTGTTTTGGAGGCCATCGCCGGCCGTGCGCCGCTCACGAGCGCGAGTCTTCGTTTCCTCGAGCAGGCGATGCTCAGCACGAGTGCACACGTGCGTCGTCTCGCCGTCGACGCCCTCGCCGTCAACCCCACAGACGAGGTCATCGAGGTGCTCCAACTTGGCTTGGCCGACGAAGAACGCGACGTGCAGATTGCATCGATGCGTGCCCTCGGAAGGGCCGGCCGGTCGCAGCCCATCGAGATCTTGATTCTTGGGGCTCGAGACGGCGAGCTTGTGGCGAGTGGGCTCTCGGCCCTTGCAGAATGCAGCGAAGCCATCGCCATCCAACTCGCCGGAAAACTCATCGCCTCCCGAGATGCGCTCGTCGCGTGTGCTGCCGTCGATACCCTCGGTCGCTACACCGATGCAGCCGCCCGGGCGCTGCTCTTCAAAGCCCTCGGCCACCCCGACGGCGACGTCGTGCGGCTTGCTCTCACCGAGATCGTGGCCCCGGAATCCGATTCAGAACGAGGCCTCGTCGCCGACTGCCTATCCAGCTCAAACCCTGGAATTCGCCGCGCCGCGATTGATGCCTTGGGCAAAGATCCGCATCGCGAGTCGCGGCGAATTGTGCGCCGTCGCCTCGACGATGAATCCGATCCACGGGTCATTGAAATGATTTTGTCGGTGCTGGCGTCTGGGGTCAGGGCACCAGGCGGTCTGTGACGATGGCGCTGCCCCCAGGTCCCGACGGATTGGTGCTTCGGAAGGCGGAATACGAGGCCTTTAAGTCGCTTTTTTCGGAACGGCTTGGCCTCGCGTTAGCCTCCGATACGCCCGCATCCCTCGCGCGCCGACTTCAAGATCGCGTGATTTGCCACGGCCATAAAACGTTTGCAGAATACATGCAGCTCCTTCGCTTTTCGGGGCACGCCCTCGACGAGTGGGAGGAGTTGCAAGACATTCTCACGGTTCACGAGACCTACTTCTGGCGCGATGAGGCGCAGTTGCGCTGCTTTCGCACCGAGATTCTTCCGATGCTTGCGGAGCAGGGACGAGAACGTCGTCGCCTGTCGATCTGGAGCGCCGGCTGTTCAACGGGCGAAGAAGTTTATACGCTCGCGATTTTGGTTCACGAGTCGGGTCTGTTTCGCGATTGGTTTGTGCGCATTTACGGCAGCGACGTGTCGAAGCGCTGCGTGTCGGCGGCACGCCTTGGGGTCTACGGCCAGTCCTCATTTCGAGCGATGCCCTCCGACATGCGCAAGCAGTACTTCCATGATCGTCCCGACGGCGCCCACGTAGCGGACCGCATTCGGCGTTACTGCGCCTTCGGGCAAGTCAACTTGGCGCACCCCGATAAAGTTCGCCTCGTGGGCGCCCAAGACGCCATCGTGTGCCGAAATGTTCTCATCTACTTCGACCCCGCCACCCGTCGAGGCGTGACCGAGAGCTTCGTCGAGCGCTTGAACACCGGCGGAATACTGGTCCTCGGGCACTCGGAATCTCTCATCCATGTGTCGAATGCCCTTGAGCTGCTAGCGTTGAAGGGCGACCTTGCTTACCGCAAGCCTGTTGGCTCGTTCCGCAGTTCCCCAGAATTTCTGAAGCCCACGTGACCGACGCCAAAGCCCCCACCAAACTTCTCGTCGTTGACGACTCCCCCTTCAACCGCCGGTTCATCGCCGATGGTTTTTCCGGTGTCCCGGAAGTGCAGGTGGTGGCGCGCGCAGCCGATGGTCAAGAGGCGCTCGATCTGACCTTCTTGCATCGCCCCGATGTGATCACGCTCGATCTCGAAATGCCACGCATGGATGGCTTTACGTTCTTGCGCATTTTGATGGCCCGCTTGCCCACGCCGGTCATCATTGTGTCGAGCTACTCGCAGCGCGAAAACGTCTTCAAGGCGCTTGAACTTGGTGCCGTCGACTTCGTCACCAAGCCCGATTTTACGCAATTGCAAGACGCGCCAGAGGTCCGCGATTCGCTGATTCAAAAGGTCTTGGCCTTGCGTTCGCGCGCGTCCGGGCCGAGCCTTGCCGCGGGCGTGGCCGGCGCGCCAAGTAGTGCGGGCTACCTATCGGGGTCCGCGATGTCCGCGCGCATGGCGGTGGCACCTCCCTCGGGCCCGGGATTGGTCCCGGGGTCCGCGCCGGGCACCATGCCCGGGGCAGCCCTCGAAGACTACGTTGCCCCAAAAAAACTTGTGGTCATTGGGGCCTCCACGGGCGGGCCGAGCGCCCTCTTGACCCTATTCGGTGTGCTCACCACCGCGAGCCGAGCGGCCTTCGCGATCGCACAACACATGCCCGATAAATTCACGCGCACGTTCAGCGAGCGCCTCGACAAACGGGGCCCCATTCGCGTGCGCGAAGCAAGCGGCGGAGAAACTCTCGGAGAGCATCAAGCCCTCGTGTGCCCCGGCAAACGCAACCTCGAACTGGTGCGCCAGGGCGGCATTCTTCGGTCGATCGTGAAGATGCCCGAGAGCGACGACCGCTATGTTCCCAGCGTCGACCGCCTCTTCAAATCGGCCGCGGCTTTCGCGGGTGCAGAGCTCATTGCGGTTGTCTTGACGGGCATGGGAGACGACGGCCTTGAGGGAGCGCGGGCCGTGAAAGCGGCGGGCGGTCTCGTGATCGCGGAGTCCCAAGAATCAGCGGTTGTTTTCGGCATGCCCGGGTGCGTCGTTCGCGAAGGCCTCGCCGATCACATTCTGCCTCTGAAGAACATCGGGCCATTTCTCATCAACGCGACCAAGTAGAATACACGCGTTCTTTCAGCGGTGATTCACGGTGCAGCATGCGCCGAGTCCACCAAGAAAGAGCCCACGCGGTCCAGGTCTTCGAGCGTGTCAATGCCGCCCCCCATCGACGGAACCGCGGTCAGAAAAGCGGCCGGATCGAGCTGCTTACGCAGTTCTAAAAGCAGCGCCGTGTGATCATCGCGGCGAGTTTTTTCCCCGATGGCTGCCGCGGAAAGAGCCGACGCAAGCTCCGGGCCCAGCGCGAAGAGTTCCTCCGCCGTAGCAGCCCTCGGGCCCGGTTTCGTGTCGCATCGCATGACAACGAGGCCGCCGCAATGCATGTATTTTGCAGCCAGTTGGCGCTCGAAAAATCGTGCCTCGTCGATGGCCGATGGCGCGGGTGCGGTGACGAGGACAAAGCTCACTTTCGCGCGGTCCGAGAGCAGCGCTTCGAGGCGTGCCGTGTGGGTTCCGCACGCGCGCAGGACCCCGGCGAAGGCGCCAAAAAACTGTTGCAATTCAAGGTGTTCGGCTTCTCCAAGAGCCGCCCCAAGGACCGACCGAAGGACGCGCGAGGCCCCGGCGCGGAGGGAACTGGAGGTGCCGTGAGGAGGCAAGAAAAGTTGAAAAATCTTGCTGTCCAGAAACGCGGCGAGGCGGCGAGGGCCATCGAGGACCTCGAGGGCGTGGCGCGACGGGGGCGTGTCCAGCACGATGAGGTCGTAGCGATTGCTGGCAACGAAATCGTCGAGGGCTTCGAGCGCCGTGTACTCGACCATGCCCGCCGTCATCGTCGCTAGCTCCCGGTAGACGCGGTTGTCGAAAAGCGCCCGCTGCGCTTTCGCGTCAGGAACTATTTGCCTGATGACCCGTTCCGCAACCGCGCGCGGGTCCAGCAGCCACACGTCGAGGGGCACGTCTTTTCCCGCGAGCGCGCGAAGACCGAGCGGCACGACGGGCGCGGCGCTTTCCATCGACACGCCGAGGGCCTGGGCCAGCCTTTTCGACGGGTCAATCGTCAGCGCGAGGGTTCGGCGCCCTTCTTTGGCCGCGCGCAGGGCCAATGCCGCCGCGGTGGTTGTCTTGCCAACGCCGCCCCCGCCGCAGCTCACGATCACGCGCTGGGAATACATGAGGTCTGCAAGGGTTTTCACGCGCGCTCCTCGAAGCAAAGTGCCATGGCCTCGCGGACGGCGGCCACCGCATCGAGCCCGCCGTGCAAAGCTTCGGGCGCGCGCATCACGGGAACGGGCGAGGCCATGGCGATGAGTTTTGCCACGCGTTCGTCCGCCACAACTTGCTCAAGAAGCGTGCGTTTTCCCAGGACCTCGGCGCTGCCAAAAACGGCCGCGAGACTTTCGGCGACCCCCAAAATCGGAGGTACACACGGCGAGCGGTTGACCAAAAATCCCGCGACGGGAACGAGCGCGCGGCGGAGCGCCGTCGCAAGATCGGTGGCCTCACGGAGGGCCAGTGGTTCGGGAATCGTGACCACGAGCGCCCCGGTTGTTGCCGCGTCGTGAAGGAGCGCTTGCCCACGCCGCAGACGGTCCGCGATCGGGCCGCGTGGTGCGAGCCGCAAGACGGTGTTCGGCAGGTCGGCGAGCGCCATCGCGTGCCCGGTGGCGGGCAGATCGAGCACGACGCGATCGTAGCTAAATCCCTCACCCGATCGCATTTCCACCAGGGTCAAAAAGTGCTGCATGACGCCCAATTCGTCGAGGGCGGGGGCCGCGTCGAGGAGTCTCGCCAGCGAACGCGAGTGCATCGCCGCACGCACGAGGGGTCCCACCGGCACGACCTCGCGCAAGAAGAGTTCTTGCCCCTTTCGCGGCTCCAGGCGGGCGCAAGACAGCGTTCCCGTGACCGCCTGCGGGTGGCAACCCGGCGCGACGCCCAAGAGGGCTTGGAAGGCGCTGGGGCCCGGAGCGCCGAGACCGGCTTCGAGAAGCAAGGTTCGCTCACCGCGGGCGGCAAACAATTGAGCGACGGCCAAAGCCGTGGTCGATCGTCCAACGCCACCTTTGCCCGCAATTAGCCAGATGCGGCGATCGAAGTCGGGGATGAGAGGCGATAAAGGCACACGATTCCGGTCTGGTGGCGTGGGCACCGAACGGCCGACGCGCGATGTCTTCTCTTCACTAAACGCCAAGCGCAGCGTATTGTAACGACAATGAGTTACCGCGTTCTTGTTGCCGACGACAGCTCCGTAGTTCGGGCGCTCTACGTCGCGTGCTTGGAGCGCGCGGGCTATGAGGTTGTTCATTGCGGAAATGGCCGCGAAGCCCTGGCCATGGTTTGCGACTACATGCCCGATGCGGTCCTCTCAGACATCAGCATGCCGGAACTCGACGGCGTGCAGCTCATCGAAGAAATTCGCGCCCTCGACGACGACATGCTCGCGGCCATTCCCGTGGTCCTCATTACCGCGTGGGATGACGAAGACGAGCGCCTGCGGGCCAACCGCGTGGGTGCCGCAAAAATTTTGCTCAAGCCCGTCGATGCGCGCGACCTGCGCGATGCCATCGAAGAGGCCATCAACACGGCCCAAACAGCGGTCCACGTTTAGTTGCCGCGCGGCGGGGCCCAAGCGACTTTTGTCGGGGCTTTTATGTGGTGTTTCTCAGGGTTTGCGCTGCTCGGCGTGTCGTCGACCGCCCACGCGGCCTCCGTTGGATTTCGGCCCATCGCCAAGGGAGACCGCTGGCCGCGCGTGGAGCTGAAACGCGAAATTGGAGACAAGCCGGGGCCGATGACGGCGCACATTTTTCTGAAGCAGGTCACGAACCCATTCGTCAAGTTTGGGCCGTACTTGAACGAAAAAGAGGTCGGCGTGCTCGTGTTCAAGGGCCGCGGCCCTGCGGCGGTTCAACCCCTTGATGGAGCCGTGACCGTGCCCTCATCGGGACTCCTCGCTGGGCGTTACGAACTCCGTGTTCGCGTCGATACGCAAGACGGAACGATGGCGGCAGCGGCCGTCGCGACGCTCGACGAAACGCGCATCGCTCTCATTTCCGGGGCCTCGTCTTTGGGCGTTCGCACGCGCGCGTCCGAGGGTGCCCGGTCCGACGAAACCTCCGCCGCCGCGAGCCCCAACGCGAACCCCGATCCGAAACTTGTGCACCTCGACGCACGCGAAATGGCGGCCCTGCCGACGGACGAAGCGCGGCGCGCGGCCCAGGTTTTTGCCTTTGTTCTCACCACGCGCGACGCCGAATCTTTTCGGCAACTGGTCGCCCAAGACGGCCTGCAAACCGACAAGGGCCGACTCTCGCACACCGAACTCGGCAAGCAGGTGCCAAAGGGTCTCGATCCCTTTCTTGGGCCGCCCCCGCGCGCTCCGTGGCACGTGGTGTTTGCCCGCGACACGCCGAATCGTTTCTCCATGAAGCCATCGAAAACAGGAGACGATGAAGTGTCGTTTCGCAAAGGTTCGGACAACCGATGGCGCATCGAACAAGTCAGTCGAAAAAAGAGCACGCCGGAGCAATAGGAAACGACAATGGACTGGGACTTGACAGGGTATTTCCATGACTTTGAGGGCTACGAAACTTTCGTCAGCGAGCTCGAGGTCGATTGCAAAGGTCTTCTCACGAGCCTCCATTCGGTTCCTCCCCTCGCCCCGGTGA
The DNA here is from genome assembly GCA_945875545.1 of Polyangium aurulentum. Classification (GTDB taxonomy): domain Bacteria; phylum Myxococcota_A; class Polyangia; order Polyangiales; family Polyangiaceae; genus CAIQDA01. The sequence continues at coordinate 31,230 of CAMCKZ010000018.1, forward strand.
CGGAGGCCACGTGGGCGAGCGGCACCGATGGCTACGAAAATATTCTTGCGCGTTTTGCGCATGCCTCGAGCTACGTCGGATGTCTCGCCGCTGCGGAGTCGCACGTGCCGAGGCACCAGCAAGCCGAATCGCGGATCGCAAGTCTCGCTGCCGAAGTCTCGAAACTCAGCTTGGAATTTGTGCGCGCGTTTCGCACCGCAGACGACGCAACATTCGAAGCCTTCATGTCCAAACCGGCAATCGCCACGGCCCGTCCGGCCCTCGAGCGATGGCGTCGCGAGGCCACCCATTCGATGGCCCCGGACCTCGAGGCCCTCGCCGCCGACTTGGGCACAGACGGCCTCCATGCGTGGGGCCGGCTCTACAACCGCATGACGTCTGACCTGCGATTTCCCATGGTTTGGCCTGATGGTCGCCGCGAACGACTCCCCGTGTCCCAGCGGCGATCGCTCATGGCGAACCCCGATCGCGCGGTTCGCGTTGCGGCCTTCCGCGGCGGCAACGAAGGCTGGAGCGGCGCGGCACAACTTTGCGCCGCAGCCCTCAATCACATCGCGGGCACACGCATCATCCTCGACGCAAGACGCAAGCGGCCGTCGTCCACGCACGCGGCGCTGGAGCAGGCAGCCATCTCCGAAGCCACTCTTCACGCGATGATGCGAGCAGTCTCGGGAGGTGCCTCGGTGGCACGAAGGGCCCTCGAGTTGAAGGCCCGCGCGATGGGGCAAACCGCCGTGGGCTGGTACGATCTTGAGGCGCCGTTCGAGGTCGGCGAGCCCGATGCGTTCATCCCGTGGGAGACCGCTTGCGCGCGCGTTAGCAGGTCTTTCCATCGCGCAAGCACCGACCTCGGCTCGTATTTCGACCGCTGCGTTGCACAAAATTGGATCGACTACCGGCCTCGCGCCGGCAAGCGTCCCGGGGCGTTTTGCACGTCGAGCGAAGTCACCGACGAAACACGAATCTTCATGACGTACCAGGGCACCGCCGGCGACGTCAGCACCCTCGCCCACGAGGCCGGTCACGCGTTTCACGCCGAAGCGATGCGCGGTATTCGCCCCCTCGCGCGTCAATACCCGATGACCCTCGCGGAGAGCGCATCCACGTTCGGCGAATTGCTTTTGGCCGATGGTCTCCGAAAAGAGGGCCACTTCGACGACGCCGCCCGCGCCCGAATGCTCGGCGAAGGCCTCGGCGACGCGGTATCGTTTCTCCTGGATATTCCCGTGCGTTACGCATTTGAGCGCGCCTTTTACGAGGAGCGCCGCAAGGGTGAAGTGAGCGTCGCGCGCATCTCGGAACTGATGGTGACGTCGCAGCGAAACATCGTCGGCCCGGTGCTCGAAGTGGGCGGCGAGGACCCTCTTTTTTGGGCCTCGAAACTGCACTTCTTTTTGACCGACATCAGTTTTTACAACTTCCCGTACACCTTCGGATTTCTTCTCTCGCGCGCGATGTTCCAGCGCTACCTCGAAGAGGGGCCGTCGTTCATGGGCGCTTGGGTAGCGTTTTTGCGCGACACGGGTCAGGCTGAAGCCCACCTAGTTGCGTCCCGCACCCTTGGCGAAAACCTCGAAGACGAGATGTTTTGGCGACGCGCGATAGCCAGTCTCGAACCCGATTTGACCGAGCTCGAAGGGCTCGCGCCGAAGGTCTTCAAGCCGCTTCCCTGACCCACTCAACGCGAGGGCGCACCATGGTTACGTTTTTTTCGGCGGCACCCGCAAAGCTTCGGTTGATGGCGCGATCGGTTCTCGTTTCGTCGGCCGCGGTTTCCATTCTCGGCTGCCCGTCGCGCCCTTTCTATTCGCAAGGTCCAGGCGCCCCGCCCGATGCGGTTGCCGGTGAATCTCCAGCGATTTCAGCGCCGCCCGCTCTTTTGGGTGCGTCGAATAACGCGGCCGCGGCGCCATCGCTAGCCGCCGCGCTAAGCATGCAGAGTACACCGAGTACCGTGCACCCGAGGCTATGGTTTCGGCCCGAAGATTTGCCCGCCCTGAAGGCGGCGATGCACGAAAAAAATCCCCTTTGGACCGACGGCCTCGCGCGCATCATTGCCGATGGAGTCTCGCAAATGGATGCGGGAAAACTTCCGAATCCAGCCAGGCCCGGTGCGTGCCTCGACGAAAACGAGATCGTGCCGTGCGAGGCATGGGCCGAGATTTTTGCCTTTCGCGCGCTGCTCGCCAAAGGAGACACCGACGAAGCTTTGTGGATTGCCCGCGCCAAAAAACTGCTCTTCGCGGTGCTCAACGAAGCCGACAAGGGCTTTGATGATCGCGCGGCGGTGCGCGCCCACGCGTTCCCCGTCGACGACCGTTCGCGCTGGTACGGCGAAGCCTTTCCGCTCGTCGTTGACTGGATTCACGGCAGCCTTTCGGAAGGCGAACGAAGCCTCGTTGTGCGCGTATTTGCTCGCTGGGCCGACGCCATCTCCCACGCCGATGTGACGACCGCGAACCACCCGGAGCCGCTCGGAATCTTCAACCAACCGGAGCTTCTGAAAGACGTGAAGCTCGTGCGCTGGTCGCTCAACAACTATTACGCCGCCCACGCGCGCAACCTCGGTCTCATGAGCCTCGCGGTCGATGCAGCGGACGATCCCAAAGGCCTTGTCCGCGGGCGCCTGCGGGAAGCCCTCGGCGCGTGGCTCTACGTGATGGACCACGCGATGCGTACCGAAACAAGAGGAGGGCTGCCTCCAGAGGGGTTTGAGTATGGCCCACAAACATACGGATACATTGCACAACTACTTTGGGGGCTCGTAAGCGCCGGTGAGGATAATCCCGCCACTTGGGGCCCGCAGGTGGCTTCACTCCGGGGTTCCTTGTGGGTTGATGTGCAGCGCGCGTGGCTCCATTCGCTTCCTCCCGTCGCCAGCGGCACGACGGACATGGGGCCCGCGTACGAGCCCGCGTGGTACGGTGAAGGCCAGCACGTGACCGTCCCAGATCCGGTGGATCTCATGGGCCCGTTGGCGCGCTCTTGGGAGGTGCTGGGGCGCCCGGACGAGGCCGCCCGCGCCCGTTGGTCGACGCGAAATGCGGGCCCTGGGGGAGCTGCGGGGCAGACCGATCGCGCGCGCGACGGCACGTTCCCGAGGCGAGCGCTGTTGCATTTTGCGACGTCCCTGCCCGGCGCTTTGGAGACAGATCCGCGGCCCGGCCTCGGCAATCTGCACGTGGCCCAGGGCCTCGGGCGCGTGCTTGCGCGCACGGGTTGGGGCGCGCGCGACAGCTTCTTTTCCTTGGAAAGCGGCTGGATCGGCATGGATCACCAGACCGGCGGCGGCGGCGATTTCGGCCTCTTTCGAAAGGGCGAATGGCTTACGCGGCGGCGCGTGGGTTACGGCGACGTGGGCTCGTCGAGCGATCAGCACAACACGATAACCGTGCAGAATACACGACCCTCCCACGGGCAGCCCGGAGACTACCGCTACGTGCTCTGGCAGCGCGGCTCTCAGTGGACGGTCGAACTATCGAATGGCCCCGCGAGGCTCGCCGCTTTCGCCGATGGACCGGCGTCACTTTCGGCCACCGCGGATCTCACATCTCTTTACCAATCGGCCTACGAAGGTGCCACGCAGGTGGGCCATGTGTCGCGAAGTCTTGTCTGGGCAAAACCCGATCACATCATCGTCTATGACCGTGCTTCAACGCTGGCCGATGGGAGATTTAAACGTGTGAATTTCCAGCTTCCCGCCGCAGTAACGATGCACGGAAAACAGGCCGTGGCGCGCACCAAGGGCGGGCAAGATGTGGCCATCACCCAGGTGCTTCCGGAGAGCGGAACGCTGACCCTGGAGCCCGTCGACAAGGGCGCCGACGAAGAGGCTGCCGAGGGCGAGCCGATGAAACGGCGCGTGCGCGCGGAGGCCTCCCTGCGCGGCCTCGAAGCGCGATTTCTTCACGTCGTTCAGGGCCTCGATGGCGGCGCTTCGATTGATGCTGTAGACCGCACAGAGTCTCGCGGCGCGGCCGCCACCGACGGCGTGGTGCTGCGCGGAACGAGCTACGTGTTCTTGCGATCCCTTGGTCCGTCGCCGAAAGAACTGGTCTTCGCGGCCCCGAGCGGCACGGGGCACCACGTGGTCACGGGGCTCGCACCCGGCGGAAAGTACGACACCGTGGTGACCGGCGAGGGAGGAAAAACCCTCGTCACCGTGCGTTCCGGCTCCACCTCGCCGTCTGCCCGCGAGGCCGACGCGGGCGGCACGCTTTCCTGGTGAGCAGCGTTCGGTCCACAATCGGCCCGTCACCTCCGAAGGGGCATGCGCCTTCGTGACCTCGCCTTGACATCGCCTTGACATCGCCGCGCGGTTCGACTTTATCCGCGCGTGGAGAGATGTCCGAGTGGCTTAAGGAGCCTGATTCGAAATCAGGTGTACTCTTACGGGTATCAGGGGTTCGAATCCCCTTCTCTCCGCCAGTTGTTCCCGGCGTTCCCGGCGTTCCCGGCGTTCCCGGCGTTCCCGGCGTTCCCGGCATGTGGCTCGGCCAGCGCGCCCTTCCCGCAGGCGGCGGGTACAAGGCGCTGCCCCGCGAAAAGGCAGCTAATCGGCCATCGTGACGCGGAGCACTTCTTCCGTTGTCGTCATGCCCTCGAGCACCTTTTTGATGCCCGCCGCGCGCAGCGTGATCATGCCCGAACGAATCGCGCCGGCCTTCAATTCGGCGGTCGAAACGCCCTGAAGAATGAGGTCGCGAATGGCATCGTTGAAGCGCATAACCTCGTAGATCGCGACGCGGCCCCGGTAACCCGTTCCGTTGCAGTTCTTGCAGCCTGCACCCTTTACGAGTTTGGCGCCGGCGATCTGTTCGTCGCTGAAACCAATGTCTTTTAGGCTCTCGGGCGCAACCACCAAGGGCTGTGCGCACTCACCGCAGATGCGGCGCGTGAGCCTTTGGGCCACGATGAGGTTCAAACTCGCGGTGATCAAAAACGGCTCGATGCCCATGTTCAACAAACGCGACACCGTGGCCGGGGCGTCGTTGGTGTGGAGCGTGGAGAGCACCAAGTGACCGGTGAGCGCGGCCTTGATGGCGATCTCTCCGGTCTCAAAATCGCGAACTTCTCCGACCATGATCACATCGGGATCTTGGCGCAAGAACGAACGAAGAGCCGCCGCGAAAGACAGCCCCACGTCTTCGCGAATTTGAACCTGGTTGATGCCCTGAAGGTTGTATTCTACAGGATCTTCGGCGGTGCTGATGTTGTGCCCCGGCGTGTTCATTTCCGAGAGCGCGGAGTACAGCGTCGTGGTCTTTCCCGAGCCTGTGGGGCCCGTCACAAGAACCATTCCCCAGGGCTGATGAATCGCCCACTGGAAGTCTTCGAGGGGCTTGAGATCGAAGCCAAGCTTCGTCATGTCGAGCTGGAGGTTCGACTTGTCTAGGAGACGAAGTACTGCTTTTTCGCCCCAAATCATCGGCAAGATCGACACGCGGTAGTCCATCTCGCGGTCGCCACCGAGCTTCAGCTTGATGCGTCCGTCTTGGGGCACACGCCGCTCGGCGATGTCGAGGTTGCTCATGATTTTGATGCGGCTGATGACCGCGTTCATGAGCTTCTTCGGCAGCTCCATCTCCTGCACGAGCATGCCGTCGATGCGGTACCGAACGCGCACCACGCGCTCGTACGGCTCGACGTGAATGTCGCTCACGCGCTTCTTGATGGCGTTGACGAGGAGGGCGTTGACGAGGCGCACAATCGGAGCGTCTTCCGCCTCTTTTACCGCCGGATCGTCGGAGGCATTCGCCGCCGCTGACGGATTCGATGCGGGCGAGCTCTTGTCGAGCATCGCCATTTCAGACTCATCGAAACTCGCCATCACGTCGGCGTATTGATTGGTCGCCTTGACGCCGTAATAGCGTTCGACCGCCGCGACGATCGCGCCTTCCAGCGCCACAACGGGGTCAACGTTAAAGCCCGTTAGAAATTTGATGTCGTCAATCGCCCGCAAATCGCCTGGATTTGCCATGGCGACGACGATTGTGGAGCCCGCTCGACTGATGGGAATCAGCCGGTGCTTCACGCAATGATCGCGCGAGATGAGCTTCAGGGTCTCGGGATCAAACGCGTAGTCCTCGAGGCTCACGACGCGAACGCGGTATTGCTCCGCCAAGAAACGCGTCATCTCGTTCTCGGTCGTGAAACCAAGCTTCGCGAGGGTGTAGGAGAGGTCCTTTCCGGACTTCTGCGCCTGCTCTTGGGCGTTCTTGAGCTGGGCGAGAGAAATCACCCGCTCGCGCAGCAGCAACTCTCCGATACCGCTTCGATTTGTCGTCATGGATCCGCGTGCAGCTCGAACTAAAGACCCCGACATAGTCGGCCCGCAGCGACCGAGGGTCAAGAGTTCTTGCCAAACGCCCTGTGTTCGTTATAGTAGACACTCGTTCACCAGAGTATACCTATGAGCCTCAGCTATTCCGACCTCCTCGCGCAGACCCGGGCCAGCATACGCGAACTATCTTTCGACGAACTGAAGGCTCGGCTCGATGCGAAAGAAGACTTCGTCCTCCTCGACGTTCGCGAGAAGGAGGAGTTCCGCGCGGGGTATGTGCCGGGCGCTGTCAACATTCCTCGCGGCTTTCTTGAGATGCAAATCGAAGGAAAAATACACGATCGCAGCACCAAGATCGTGACCATGTGTGCGGGCGGCGTGCGGTCGGCGCTCGCGGCGGTGACGCTCAAAAACATGGGCTACGCGAACGTCGAGTCGGCGAATCCGGGTTTCGTGCGGTGGAAAGACCTGGGCTACCCGGTCACAACCCCGCCCCAACTTACCGAGGCCCAGCGCGATCGCTACTCGAGGCATTTGCTGTTGCCCGAGGTCGGTGAGGTTGGTCAAGCGAAGCTCCTTCAGAGCAAGGTTCTTCTGATTGGCGCCGGCGGCCTAGGCTCCCCCGCGGGCTTGTACTTGGCCGCTGCGGGCGTCGGAACCCTGGGAATTGTCGACGCCGATGTGGTCGATGCTTCGAACCTTCAGCGCCAGATCCTCCACGCAACGAGCCGCGTCGGCATGGCCAAGGTGGAGAGCGCCGCCAAGGCCATTCAAGATTTGAATCCCGATGTGAAGGTCGTGCAGCACAAAGAGCGCGTGACCCGAGAAAACGTTGACCGTTTGTTTTCGGCTTACGACGTAATCGTCGACGGCACCGACAACTTCCCGACGCGCTACCTCGTCAACGACGCGAGCGTCTTCTTGGGCAAGCCCGTCGTCCACGGTTCCATTTTTCGCTTCGATGGCCAGGTCACAACCTTCATGCCGCCCAAGGCTGCCAAGACCTTCGGCCTCAAGGCGGGCCCCTGTTACCGCTGCCTCTACGCCGAGCCTCCACCTCCGCATCTTGCGCCCTCGTGCCAAGAGGCGGGCGTCCTCGGCATCCTTCCGGGCATCATTGGCGTCGTGCAAGCCACCGAGGCCATCAAGCTCCTCTTGGGCCGCGGCGAACCTTTGGTGGGCCGACTTCTGACCTACGATTCGTTGCGCATGAAGTTTCGCGAACTCAAACTACGACCCGACCCCCGATGCGCCGTCTGCAGCGAGCACGCCACGGTGACCGACTACCAGGATTACGAGGGATTTTGCTCGCTTTAGCGCGTAAAAAATGCGTAACGCATTACCCTTGACTCCAGGGCCAACTTGTGCATCGGCGGCGGCGCAATCCACATGATTGAGCTCACGGCGGCGGTGGTGCACCCGGCCCGCCTGGGCCGCCCGGGGCTGTTGGCGCGCTGTTCGCGGGCATGCCACCGGGAGCGACCTTGCGCAGAGCGCCGAGGAGTCGCAGCCGCTGGCTCATCATGCGCAGTCGGCCAATGGGCGCTGCAGCGGTGACGACGACGGCATCGCCCGCGGTCACAACGCGCGCGTGGTCCAGCGCGTCGCCGACACCGATGGCGCGGGCCTCCAGCGAATCTCCAGCTTTTTTGATGAGTCGCTCGAAAAGTTCGCGAAGTTTTGGCACCGCCTGGGGGCTGTCGGTTTCGAGGCGAACCACGACTTGAAGGGTGTCGTTCGGGACGTCGATCGAGGCTGTGATCGCGGCGCGGGCAATGGAAAAAAGTTCCGGATGGGAATCGTTTCCGCCCTGGGCCTCGATCACCGCGGCGAAGGCTCGGCGCTGTTCTGCGGGCAGGGTCATGGCGGCGAAGGCATGGCGTGGCACGTTGGCCTCGCCCGTTCGCCCCGCAAGACCGGGGTAAACGGCAGCGGAATGACTGGCAAAAACCGCACTCGCGAGGGTGCGCAGGTACGGCTCGCGCCCCCACAGCGCAAGTCCCGAGGCGTGCATCGCGAGGCGTGGGCCACCCGCTGCACCGACAAACGTCCACAGGCCGTCGGTCTCTTTGGGAATCGATCCGCCTTTCGCGGCGAGCTCCGTTTCGCATGCGGCTCGCCACGGGCCTGCTGAATCGAGACGGGCCGCAACGGCAAATACGCCCTCGTCGCTCGCCCCGCCGGGCACCACAATGCCAACTTCGAGCACCGCCTGTACAGCCCCATGGGCGCAGGCCCCAAGAATGCCAGACGCCTGCTTTTCTGCTAGTGAATCTCCCTCAGCGAGCAAGTCCGCGAGGGGGCCTTTGCGTAGCGATTCGACGTCGAGCGCCGCGACCAAATAGCTGTCGTCGGGAAAGAGTTCGAGCAGTGGTCGCGCTTTTTGCGTGCGGAATACATAGAATATTCCGGCTCCAGAAATGACGGCCACGGCGGCGAGGCCGATGCCAACGCGAACGAGGCGTTTGCGCGGCAACCAGGGCGCGGAGGCAGGCGGTTCGGGAGACGCGAACGGCGGTTCCATGGGGCGTACTCAGCTGAAATAGGGGGTTCTGGAAGTCTCACGCCCGCGGCGTTGCGGGGAGCTTTCACCGCAGTACCCGGGCGTACGCATGGGCGGTATGGGTAACCGCATGGCCCTTGACCGCGACCTCGTTCTCGCCCTCGACGCTGCCGTTGACAAGCATGGTTCCGCGATCGACGCGCTGGCCCTCGATCTGCACGCGCACCCGGAACTTCGCTTCGAAGAGCACCACGCGGCGGGCGCGATAAGCGACCTCCTTCGCCAGTGTGCCCACGACGTGGAGCGCCCTTTCGGGGGCATGGACACCGCTTTTCGCGCGAAGGCTGGCACGGGTTCCGGCCCTCGCATTGCCATCTTGGCCGAGTACGACGCGCTGCCCGAAATTGGTCACGCGTGTGGCCACAACCTCATCGCGGCGGGCGCGGTGGGCGCATTTTTGGCGGTGGCCGAAGTTGTCGCGCGCGTCGGCGGCACCGTCGAAATTTTCGGCACGCCGGCGGAAGAAGGCGGCGGCGGCAAGATCAAACTCCTCGACGCGGGGGCCTTCGCGGGCCTCGACGCGGCCATCATGTACCACCCGTTTGATCGCGATTTGCTCGTCCACCCGACCCTCGCTTCCACGTGGTTGCGCTTCGATTTTCACGGCACCCCGAGCCACGCGGCGATCGCTCCTCACGAGGGAAAAAGCGCCCTAACAGCGTGTATGGACACCTTCCGCCTCATCGACGGTCAGCGGGTGCACTTGCGCGATGGGGTGCGGGTTCACGGGTACATTCTTGACGGCGGTCAGGCGGTCAACATCATCCCCGAAACGGCCGCATGTGAAATCAGTGTGCGCGCCGGCGACTCCCCGGAGCTCGAACGCGCAAAGGCCATGGTGACGCGATGCGCGCGCGCCGCAGCGATGGCCAGCGATGTTCCCGTGACGGTTAGCGAGCGCCGCGGGTACGCCGAACTGGTGAACAACGAGACCCTCGCCAGAGTTTTCGGCACCCATCTTGAGCGCCTCGGCCGGGCCCCACGTTTTCGCGATTCGTCCGTCGGCGCGGGGAGCACCGACATGGGAAACGTGTCCCACGCGGTGCCCTCCATTCACCCGTGGATCGCGATTTGCGACGAGCAATTTACGACCTGCCACCAGCGTCCGTTTGCGGCCGCCGCAGCGTCGGAGCGGGGCCTTTGTTCCGCACGAATTGCTGCAAAAAGCCTCGCGGCAACCGCCGTGCAGTTCTTGGCCTCGCCGGCGCTTCGGGCCGAAGTACGCGCCGAATTCGAGCGGCAGAATGTGCCCCAGACTCGGCCATCACGCGACGGCTGAAAAAGACGGCCTCTAGCCCTGTGATGGGGCGCGATACTTGGCCACGAGCCCCCAGGAGCGGCATGAACTTTTGAGCCCCCATGCGTAGCTCGGTCCCCCTCTCCCGCCGCGTTCTCTGCTCCCTCGCTGTCGTGGTGTCCTGCGTCGCCACATCGGCAACCGTGCATAGTGCACCGATTACCAGCGCCCACCATCCGGTGACGGGGGCCGATACGAAGACGTCGGCGACGCCTAAAAAGTCCGTCAAGACCGCCGCTGCCCACCATCGCCGTGGAACCCTCGTTGCCAAGGGCCATCGGCACCACGCGAGGGCCAAAGAGAAACTTCACGCCCCGGCGGTTGCTATCGTGGACGCCACGCCCCTGCGGTTCGCTCCGCGTGTTGTGGAGACGGCTGCTCCGCGCGTGGAGGAGAAAGTCGCGCCGCGCTTTTCGGAGACCGTCGCGCCGCGCGTTGCGGAGAAGGTCGCGCCGCACGGGGAGAAGGTCGCTCCGCTGGCTGCAATCAAAGGGAAAAAGAGCGCGCGGAAGATTGCCAAAGTCGCACCCAAGCCGCCGTGCCTGCGCGAAGCCGTGCACTTTGAGCGCTTTGAAGAGAAGCACGCGTTCTCGCTCCTGACGTGCGAGGGGGCACCGGCACCCATGGCCATCGAGCACCTGTCGCTGATGGCCCGGCCTGGAGGTGTTCCGCTTCCGCCGGAAAGCGTCGAGGTGCTTGTCAAGCAAAAAGGGACCATGCTCGCCCAGGGGCTTAAACGCCTGGATTTGGGCCTACTTGAGCGCTTGCAAAGCGTCGTTGATAAGCTGCGTCCGAAGGGAACCGCGAGCCTCTCGGTGGTGTCCGGGTACCGGCCCGCGAGCAAGGGAAGTCTGCACGCGGAGGGCCAGGCCCTGGATTTCAGTCTCGCCGGCGCGACAAATGTCGAGCTCGTGGACGCCTGCAAAACCATCGAAGACACGGGCTGCGGTTTCTACCCAAACTCGTCGTTCATCCACCTCGACGTTCGCCCCAAGGGTGCGGGCCATGTGAGCTGGATCGATGCGAGCGGCCCAGGCGAGGAGTCGCGCTACATGGCGAGCTGGCCCCCATCACCAAACGACGCACGCAGGGCCAAGGCTGCCCAAGGCGGCGAGGGTGCGGAGCGCCAAGGCCGCGAGTGGCGCGAGCTGCCCGTAGACGAACGGCGCGGTATTCCGGCGTCCACGTCGACGCCGTTGCGGTCGCCCGAAGAGCCCAGCGATCGCTGAGCGGTCGCGAACGGTTGCAAACTTTTACAGCGGCGGGGCTGCGGGCGGAACGGTGTTCGAGGGTCGCGCGCTGAGGCGCTGTTCAATGCCCGCCTGGAGCTCGATAGAGGCCCTTTCGACCGCCGGGTGAGCTCTGCGACGGTGCCGATGCGCGACGCGTCTACGCCGCGACTGGAGGCGTTGGAGCAGCGGCGGGAGAAAACCCGCGACCTCAAGCAGGCCATGATGCAGGAACTCCTCACCGGGCGCACACGGCCGGTGTGAGTTTTCTCGCTGGGTCGGGTCAATATCATCCGTGTATACCAATAACTTTGAGATTCTGCTTTACGTTTAGCGCAGCTTACCTTTACAATTAAGGCGATTCTGCCTTACGTTTATTCCGCTGACTATTACGATGACCGCTGATCTGCGCCGCACCCTGCTCGATGCCATTGCCCGTGACGGGGGCAATGTCGCTGCACGTCTGGCGGAGCAGCATGGCGTGTCGCGCCAGTCTGCCAGTGCCTGGCTGGCGAAGCTGAGGCGGGAGGGGGTTGTCACTTCTTCCGGCGTGGGGCGCGGCGTGCGCTACCAGTTGGCGGTGCTGGCCGATGCGCGCCAGGTTTATGAGCGTGCCGGGCTGAGTGAAGACCGGGTATGGCGCGAGCAGATCGCGCCGCGTCTGGCCGACCTGCCCCCCAATGTGCGCGATGTGTGGCACTACGCGGTAACGGAGATGGTGAACAATGCGATAGACCACTCCGCTTCGGAGCAGGTTGCGGTGGGGCTGGTGCGCGATGCGCTGAATACGTCGGTGTATGTCGCCGACGAGGGCGAAGGCATCTTTCTCAAGATTAAGCGCGCGCTGAATCTTTATGATCCGCGCGAGGCGATTCTGGAGCTGGCCAAGGGCAAGCTGACCACCGATCCGGTGAATCACACGGGCGAGGGAATTTTCTTTTCGTCCAAGGTGATGGATGTCTACGACATCCGTTCCGGCAAGCTGCATTTCGTGCATGACGATTGGGGTACAGATGTGTTGCTGGAGCGCGCCGCCGATGCGCCCGGTACGGTGGTGTTGATGCGGCTGGCGAACGACAGTGTGCGTACGTTGCACGAGGTGTTCGATCAGTTTGCCGCGCCGGACGAGTACACCTTTTCCAAGACCATCGTACCGGTGAAGCTGGCGCAGCATGAAGGCGAGAAGCTGGTTTCGCGCTCGCAGGCCAAGCGCCTGACCATGCGCTTCGAGCGATTCCAGACGGTGGTGCTGGATTTCGCCGGGGTGGAAGAAATCGGGCAGG
>CAMCKZ010000019.1 GCA_945875545.1 Polyangium aurulentum
TGGTAGACCCAGCCGAGGGTCATGTCGTCGGTCCAGCACGAGGCGAGCGCGTCGTCGTCAAGCTGCTCGACAAGGTGACGCAGCGTGGCCGCGGAAACGGGAATCAAGTCGGCGACGCCGGCGGGGCCAAAAATGCCAGGCAAATCGGCGGCGAGGTCTTCGAAGACGAGGCGCAGGAGAAACGCGTAGCCCTCTGTGTCGTCGCCCTTGGTCAGCTCCGGTGCAAGCGCGCGAAAGTCTTTGTAGGCGCGGCTTTCCCAGCCACCGGTGACGAGGGCGGGCGCCCGGAGCGGCTTGCCATCGGCGCCAATGGGGGCTTCGAGGAGGCGCAGCACCACCATGCGGTTCACGAGCGTGTACGCCGCCTGCTTCTCGGCCTCGCGGAGGAAGTCGTCGCCGGTGCGCGCTTCGCCCTTCGCGGCCTTAGCGGCCTTCGCGCCCTTGCCGAGGATTTGCGAACGCTCTTGCTCCTGGGCCCACGCTTCGAGGCGCTCGCGTCGCCGGCGCGTGGCGTCGTCGAGGCCCGCGAGGTGCGCAAGCGCGCTGAGGCGGTAGGCAGACTCGGTGCTCGCGCGAAGGTCGCTGAGCAGGCGCGCGCGAAGGCCGCGAATGGTCGTCGCGAGGGTGCGCTTGGCGTCGGAGGTCATGGTCATCGGAGGCCGAGCCCGTTCGTGAGGTCGTGGAGGTCTTGCGGTGCGGCGCTCATCGCGAGCCCCTGCGGATTTGCCCGCGCGATGCCAGGCCCGCTGCGGTGAGGCGATAGCGCTGGCTGCGGCTCTGCGGCTTATCGGGCCGAGTCATCGCGATGAGACCGGCTTCGAGCGCGGGGATCAGGTACGCCTTGCGGAAGTGCTCGCGGTGCGCGAGCCCCACGGCTGCCTGCAGCTCGGCGCGAGTCGGCTCGCCTTCGAGACCCGCAACGAGCGCTTCCACCTGCGGGGTGACTTGCGCGGTGACTTGCGCGGTGACTTGCGCGGTGACTTGCGCGGTGACTTGCGCGGTGACTTGCGCGGTATCTTGCGCGGTGACTTGCGGGGTGACTTGCGCGGTATCTTGCGCGGTATCTTGCGCGGTATCTTGCGCGGTGACTTGCGGGGTATCTTGCGCGGTGACTTGCGGGGTTTCGCTCTCCTCCACGTCCGCAGGGCCGGCCGCCCGGCGCACCGTGGCCACGAAGTGCCCTCCGTCGCGATCGTCGAGGAAATCGATGGCGGGCCAGGCCTCGAGCGCACGCAGGACGCCGGACCCGAGGCCGCGATAGGGCAATAGCCCCTTTGCGACGAAGCTGGCGAGGATGGGGTTGCGCAAGTTCGAGTTGCCGGCGCGGATCTTGGCGACCGTGAGGTTGTTTGGCAGCGTACCCGGGCTGATAATCTCGATGCGGTCGTCGAAGACAAAGAGCCGAATCGGTGCGCTAATCAGGTAATCGCGGTGCACAAGCGCATTGACGAGCAGCTCCTCGAAGACCACCGCCGGGATCTCCGTGAGGCCCGGGCTGTTTACGCCACGGCCCGCCTGGACCTTGTGCAGGTTGCGGACCACAAACGCGAGCGAGGCGTCGAAGACGCTGCGCAGGGTGCCGATGAAGTCTTCGGTGTCGTCGTACTTGGAGGCGTGGATGCCTGTGCCTGGAAACTTCACGGCCTTGACGACGAATGCTGGCTTGAAGCGCTGCGGCTGCTCGCCGAACAGCAAAAGCCCCGCGAGATTGAGCTTTCCGTCGTCGGTGGCGAGGTTCAGGTTCACCAGAAGGCGGAGGCGATCGGAGGTGCGCGCGGGAAGCTTTTGCCCGTGCTGATCGCGCAAAAAGTCGCGAAATCGCAGTTCGTCGAGGGCGGCGACCCCGGCCTTGGTCGGCAGTTCGTCGGCGTGAAACTCGCCCGCAAGCTGGAACAGGCGACGCAGCTCCTCTTTCGAGTTCACGCGCCGCTTGTCTGCGCCCGCCTTGAGCCAAATGATGCCGTTTTTGTCGAAGTACGGCTTATCGAGGCCCTTCGGGATGGTGAGCACGATGACGACGCGCCCCTCGCCAACCGCGACATTCTCGGTGTAAACCGCAAGCGCGCTGCGGACCGCGTGGGCCGCGGTGTTGCTGATGAGCTGGTTCAGGCGACGCACGTCGGCGGCGGAGAGCCCCGGCGTTGTCCCATCGTCTGCGACGCCGAGAAAGAGCGTGCCTCCCTGCGCATTCGAAAAGGCCACCAGCTCCGCCGCGAGCGCATCTCCGCTGGTCATGTCGCGCTTGAACTGGCGCGTGCTGTCTTCGCCGAGGGCGATGGCAGCCCGCATCGAGGCCGCGGCGGCATTGGCCTGCGCCTTGACGGGCTTGGCAGTTGCGCGGGCGCTACGCTTCGGGCTGGTGCTCTGGCTTTGTTTGACGCCCTTGGAGTCGGAAGTCTTGGTCATCGGCGGCCGAGCCCCTTGGTGAGGTCTTCGAGATCTTGTGCGAGGGCGTTTGTTTTTTTGATGGCACGGCGCGCGAAGAACCAGCAACGACGCCCAAGAACACCTTGGAGTTCCGCTAGTTCGCGCGACCGCCCGTAGAAGCCCCAGCTCACGGCCCCCTACTTAAGCCAAGAACTTTTACCTTAGCCAGCGTTAATACCCATCTAATTGCAATCATTAATGAATATGCCATACGTTTGCTCAGCGAATCCGCACGCGCTCGCCGCGGCGCACGTGCTCGAGGAGCAGCTTTCGCACCTCGTTAACGTAGTCTTCTACGTCTGCTTCGGTCGCGATTTCGCGGTTGCGCCCAGGAAGCTCGACGGGGCGTACGATGCTCGCCGCGCCTTCGCTTCGGAGCTCGTCGAGGGTGTCGTTGGCCTCTTCGATGGCGCGCGGAAGGCGCACCTCGAAGCTCATGCGAAGCTCTGTAAGGCTCGGAGCAATGGCGTCGGCGCTCGTGTCGGGGATAACCGCGGCGAAGGGCTTGAGGACGCGATTCGACTTCTCGCTGGAGAGCGTGGCAAAGCCGTCGCGCTGCTTGATGGCGGCGCGTGACCCTTCGACGAGGCCCGCCTGCTTTTCGAGGAGAGAGACACGCTCTGCCTGGTAAGCGCTGCGAATCTCTGCTGCATCTCCATCAAGGGAAGCCATGTCACGCCAAGACGGGCGATCGCCGGCAAGGTGGTCGCCGATGCGCGTTGCCGAGGCCTCCACGTTCGACGCGTCTAGGCCGAATGCGCGGAGCTGCGCATGCTGATTGGTGAGGGCGCGATGGGCATTTTGCACGCACGCGATCGCCTCTTCTGTGAGCTCGGCGTCGTAAAGTTCGAGGATCTGGACGCCGTCGGCCAATACGTCGAGGTATTTCTTGAGCGCCCTGACCGTCGTCTCGGTCTCGCGCACCTGGCGAAGGCAGCGCTCGAGGGCGTCTTGGAGCTTGCGAAGAGGCTGGGGCTCGGCGCGGTCGCCGTGGAGGCTAGGGAGACGGGAAAGACGCGAGCTCACGCTCCGAAGGCGCTGCGCCACCTGGGGAAAGAGCGCCCCCACCGCATCGGCGAAGGCGCCGTCTTCGCGCTCGACGGGATGACAGAGCCGCTCCGAGAAGAACTTAGCGATGCGCGCGCGCGTCTGCGGGCCAATATCGTCGTCGCCGGCGGGGAGAATGGTGGCAAAGCGAAAGGCACGCTCCTTATCGAAAAGATCCTGCACACCGGCGTCGCGCACCGCGGTGATGGTCGGGCCCGTTTCGGGCTGGATGCGCACGCGGCTACCGCGGAGATGCCCTGCCACACATGCCTTCACGACGCCGCCAGTGTACCCGTAGGGCGGCCGTGCGAATTTGCCCAGCAGATCGCCTCCGCTGATGCCCTGCTCGTCGCGGATGAAGGCGAGAATCTTCTGCGGCACCTCTCCGCGGCATGACGGCACGATTTGCCCCATGTCGACCTCGAGGATGTCGAGGTCGCCCGCCATGAACTTCGGCGACGGCCCGGACAGTGTGGCCAGGAGAAGTTGACTCAACTCCTGCGGCTGAACCTGCGTGGCCCGGAAGAACGGAAAGAGGCTCTTGACGATTTGTGTGGCCGCGCCATGCAGTACGCCCGGAAAAGACGTACCGAGGTCGGCCGGTCGGAGAACGCGCCCATTGAAGTAGATGATGCCTTCAAGCCAGGCTTTTGCCACGTCATCGCGAAGGCCCTTCTCCAAGCTCTCTTCGATGCGGTTCTCTTCTTGCTGGAGGAAGACGCGCTTCGTGGGGCTGAGAGCTTCGCGGTTATGCTGATAGCGCCGCACCATGGCCTTCGAGCGGAGCAACTCTTTTGCCCCATCTCTGAGCGCATCTCCATCGACGGCAACCCACACAATACGCTCTTTGAGAGCCTCATCGGCGCTCCGACGAATCCAGCCGGATTGCAAACAGTCGCCGGATGGAAGCAGGCGGAAGTCTGCCACGATGGCGCTTTCGTCGCGGGGCTCGACGAAGGCGACCTCGGAGACGCGGCGACCATCGGAGAAGAGTGCGGCCCAGGGAAACGGGCGGTTTTCGAGCTTGGGCTTGTCTGTTGTATCGACGAGGTACTTGAGAGCCTCTCGCACGGCGTCTATCACCGAATCGGCGCCAACGCCGATGTCGCGACGCTCCCGATCCCACTCTTCGCCGGCGGAAGACTGAATTTTATAGCCGTGTTTCTCCGTGTAGGAGACGAGGTTGCGGCGACGCAGGTCGTCGAGGACCTCGGTCACGGCGGGCTGCGTATTGTGGCAGTCGAGCTGCTCGCAAAGGCACTGCGCGATGAGGCGGGGGCTGGTCGGGACGGTCTCTTGAATCAGCTCAAGGAGCGCCACGGCCTTCGCGACGCGGAGGTGGAGCAACGTGCCCTCGGTGGCGCACTCGGCCATGATGCGCGCCATGGATGCCTGCGTGTCGCTGTCGAGCGCGGTGTGCTGCACCTCGTAGATTTGGTCGATGGTCACGAGGGTGCCCACCGGCTTGTCGGCGAGCTTCTGGCTGCGAAAGAGTTCGCCGAGAAGTTGAAGCAGGCCGCGGATGGCTTGGTCGTCGCCCTGCGCGCGCGAGGAGCGGAGCCGCAGCGCCGTGGTGAGCTTTAGGATGAGCTCAACCTGCTCGGGGAGCATCGGGTAAAAATCGATGAACTCCTCAGCGGTGACGTTCTCGCAGGCGTAGGCGTAGAGCTTCAGCGACGACCGGTGCCGCTCGAAAAGCTCGCGCAATTCGGCCTCACGCGCTGGCTTCTTTTGGAGGAGGCGTTTATGAACGACATCGCGGATGTTCGTCGGCGCGAGGTGAACGCGCAGGCGCGGCAAAAATCGGTCTTTCAACTTCACGTTGAAGGAGTCGTCGGCATTCTCATCGATCTTTTGCTGGCCGAGGGCGAAGAGCCAACACCTGCCAGCGAGCTTGGCACCGATAAGTTCGGCGAAAGTGCGGAGGCGCTCCACGCGATCGTTGTGCGAGATGACGAATTGCGAGACCTCGTCGACGACGAAGAAGAGCGTGGCCTTCGGAGCGCGAACCTTGAGCATGTCGCGGATCGCGCTCACAGCCTCCTCGGGCGAGAGAATTCGCTGATGGATCCCCGCACGGCTCTCGAACCAGCTCGTGGGCTCTTTGTAGCGCTCGGGGAACATGACGGACATGACGAGCGAAAAATCGTCTTCGGCGAGCGAGCGTTGGCGGCAGGCCGACCACGGTTTGCGCAAGGTCTCCTCGGCCAGGCCCTCGAAGCGCTTCCACTCGCCGTCGCGCTCGAGCTTCAGCTCGAAGTCTGCGACCATTGGGTCTGCGCAGTACGCGAGATGGCGCTGCAGCTGCTTGACGGCTGCCGTATGGATATGCTCGCCGTGACCGGTGGCCGCCCCGATGTCAAAAATAACCGCGATGGGGTCGACCTTCTCGCGAAGTCTCTTCCAGGCGGCACGCAACTCTGGCCCCTTTGGCGAGGTGTCGCGCGCCATCCAGGCTTCGGCTACGGAACGGCCGTCCGGGAGCGTGCGGCCATCGAGCGCGAGACCGAGGATCTTCGCGAAGCTCGACTTTCCGGAACCGTAAAAGCCTGATATCCAGGCGTTGGGGAGATCGGGACCGCTAGGCTTTTCGAGCTCGGCGACGATGTTGGTGAGCAGCCGCACGTACTGTTCGTGGATGCCATCGGGGACGCGGCGGTGGTTCGGGTGGTTCGCCCCCCAGCCGCCCGTGATGATGTACTCGCCAATCTCCGCAGCAACCTTCTCGGGGCTTTGGTCGTGAAAATGGACGACCGGCGAAATGTCGCGGGTGACGTCGGAGAGGAAGAGGTCGCGGATGAGATTGGAGGCGCTCATGGGTAAATCCGTGGGCGATAGTCGTGGTCGGGCTCAAGAACGCCCATGAAAGACAGGCCGTTGCGCGCCCCGCGCGTGCCCGGATACAGAAGTACGACGGGCACATTCCCCGTGCGGCCGTCGAGGTGGCGAAGCAGCGCCGACGAGCGAAAAAACGGATAGATCGAGCCTGCGCGCCCGATGATGGCCAGCGTGTGGTCGATGCGATCGGGGTGCGCGGAGGTGTAGTCGGCGATGCGCTTGGCGCAGTCGGTGGCGATGCCTTGCGGGCCGTCTATGAGCGCCTCGATCTTCGGGCGAAGGTAGTTGAGGCCGCGCTCCAATGACTTCGAGGTCATGGTTTTCTCCATGGCGATCACGCGCTCCACCCAGTCTGAGCCTTGCGCGCGAACGCGTTCAATCAGCAGGCGTTGGAGGTCGATCGAGATTACCGCCCAGCCGCTATTGACGAGGTCTTGCGCAAGCTGCTGGACGAGACCACGCAACTTGAACTCTTCGCGTGGGTCGTATTGGAGAATGGCGAAACGGTAATTTCGCATCGTGCTGATGCGCGGGCCGTCGTCGTGGATGAGATCGTGGCGGAGCGCGTGCATGGCGGCATCGAGCGGCGACGCATTCACAGCCATGGTGGAGGCGGCCATCAGCCCACAGCTCCGGCAAGGAGTACGGGCTCGGCGGGAATCGAGGCTTCTGCCCACGAGGTAAGATCGGGATATTTCCAGCCAAAATCGATGAGATCGGCCTGACGCCGGAAGCTCAGCGAGGGCAGCGCGCGAAGGCGATCTTCGAGGAGACCGGCTTCGAGGCCGACGGAAGCGAGGTACGGGTTCACGAGGAGCGTGCCCTCGAACGCTACCTCACGGAGAAGATGCATGAGGTATGCAAGTGCCTCGTCGCTTACGCGTGGCAGAGCGATCACACGCGGGTCGCGGTTTGTGGAGACAACTTCTGCCGAGAAAGCGGCGGAAAGGAGCTTGCTTGCGAACTGGAGGCGCGAAGCCAGCGTCCAACGCCCGGCACCGAAGTCACCAACCCAGGACACAACGGCGTCGCGCGTGACCGCTGTGCGCCCCATGGCCCGCCGCCCCGCGAGGAACTTGCCTGTGAACGCGCGGTAAATAGGGTCGGCAAACTGCAGGTGCCAATGGCAGATGATGCGGCGCGTGTCGGGAGTTATGTGCGGCCAGCGATGCAGCACGCCCAACGCCGCGGGAATGGCGTCGAAGCGGACCTTCATGTTCGCGAGAAGGACCTCGACGCGGTCCATGCTCCTCGCCCCGAACCAGTACTCGTCGAAGGCGCGCTTCGGCGAGACCGCTGTTCCGTTTGCGTGCGACCAGTACGCGCGCGTATCTTCGACCTCGAGGGCGCACTTCATGATTCGCGTGTGGAGCGCGGAGACCTCCGAAGGGCGAGCGTTCACGCCGGCCTCCGAAAGTGCGGCAACGGGTAGGCGTCGGCCACGGGGACGAGCGCGCCCACGAGCTTCGCGATCACGGACTGCAGTTTCCCGGGGGCATCCCCGACAATGCGCCTGCCGATTGGCTCTGCCTTCACCTCCGACCGCCCCATGCCCTCGGCCCAGCTCGCGAAAGCTCCCTTGTCCCAAGAAGCTGTCATGACAGCATCAAGGCCGGGGAGGACCCTCGCGGGTTCGGCGCCTGCTCGCTTGAGGTCTTGAAGGCGCTCGTCGAGGCGCTCGTCTATCTCAAATCCGAGGGAGAAAAGGCTCACGACGTCATCGGCATCGGCATCGCGGCGGCGAAGTTCGGTGTCTTTTCGTCGGGCGGCCTCACGAACGGCCTGCAACGTTGCCCAACGCGACGAGTTCGGGAGTAGGCGCTTGAAAAGGTCTTCGCCACCGAACTCGGACGCGAGGTCTGTGCGCCACCAACCGAGGCGCTTCTCTTCGCCGCCTTCGCCTGCCCAACCGACGATGATTTGCGCCGCAAGGGCAAAATTCAGGTCTTCGGTCGAGAGCCGAGCGTTGGCCGATGGCCTGCGGGCAATCTCACTTTCGAAAATACTCATGGAAATTCCGAAGGAATGCGGTCGCTACGATGCACCGAAACGCGGATGCACTTAAAAAAATCAAATCAGCTACTTAAGACAATCAAACCACGAAAAGCATCGCCCCTACCTAACACGATGTCAAGCCGATTGCACCACCGCTTCATCAATTTCCATATGCTCGGCATTGCACAGGGTCCCAGCCCGGGGTCCCTTCTCCGTCGCGGCCCAAAACTTCTTTCGTCGCGTCCCCGTCCCTGCCCCGCGCCCTGAACGCAATGAGCGCAGTTAGCTCGACCCTCGCCGAAAAGCCCCGCGGACCACAGGCACTGGCTGCGCGGGCCCAAGGTTTCGCCCGTATACCGTAGAATGTCGATAAAATCTTGGCGGGCCCTCGAGGAAAGCTCAAGCCGCAGCGGGCTACGGGAGTAGCTCACCGCCCAGCGGCGACCCGTTGCGCAGGCTGCTGATGGCACTCTGCGTAATCTCGTTCAGCGTCTCGGGGGTGTCGACGACCCCTTCGCCACGGTCGCGCTGGTCGTCGCCAACCTTGAGCGCGGCCTGCCAAGCGGCCACGCGGCTTTCTTCAGCCTGCATCCGCCGGATGGCGTTGCAAACCACTTCGGTGGCGTTGCCATAGAAGCCGCTGGCCACCTTCGATCGGCGAAAGCCCTCCGTCTCGGGCGAAAGGTTGACGTGCATGGTCCCGCGAAGGCCTCTTCCCGTTGGGGTATGTCCATGGACTGGCAAGTTTATGGATTTGGTCAGGGAAAACGCTCACCGGTCGCCGCAACGCCCCGCAGCACTCCGCGACGTGCAAGCGTCGAAGGACCTTGCCTAAGGTCCGAACCGCCGGTTGGCGCGCACCCTCCTTCGGTTCCAACAAGGCGGTTTCGTCGTCGAGCCGGTGGGCACTCGGCGGGGTCTTAGGGTAGGCGCGAAGGAGCGAGCAGCAACCACGCATTGGCCGCCGAGGTGGGGCCGAACCCCCATATCGTCTGCACTAGCGTATGAAATGCGCCCTCATTTCTTGCTGCCAGGAGCCGGGGAAGGTCCGCAAACTTACCCTCATCTATGGCCTGCATCAGCGCCACAACGCGAGGTGCGACGATCTCGTTGATGCGTCCCCGACGATACCCCGCACGCTCCAGGGCAGCGGAGACGGCCGCGATGCCCAGCTGAGAAGCTGTTCGGGGACAGGTGAGCCCCTCGCTCCGCAGCTCGGCACGAAGGTTCCATCCGGCTTCGAGCGAAAAGTGGTTTACGCAGAGCAGTGCGACGACAAGCGCTTCACGCTCCGAATCAGAAAGCTCTTGGGTCGTAGTCGCCATTGGGGGCTTTGTTGGTGAAGTGCACTAGCGTCGTGAAACCGGACCGTAGCACGATTACGAACCATTCTCGCAAGTTTCGCCGCTTGTGCCGCCGAGCTAACCCGCCACGGGGCCCATTCGCCTCGGTCACCCCGGCCCCCCCGGACCCGTTATGGGCCGACACGTTGAGCCGCGGCTTTCTTGGGCTCGCCCGAGAAGACTTTTCAGTGTTGTTTCAGTAAGTTCAGGGCGTCGCCGCGGGAGTGCCCGATGGCAAATGGGTCGCCCTCGACGGCAATACCGTGCGGAACACCGGAGCCAAATTCATGGCACAAAACGCGTTCCATTTGGTCAGCCCGTGGGCGCCAGACGATGGGCGCGTGCTTGGCCACGTCGCTGTTGGCGAGAAGTCAACTGGAATCAGCGCCATTCCCGAAATACGGAAGGCCATTGCCACCCCGTGCGCGACCGTCAAGAATGATTGAGGGGGCGCTTTCACAACCGTGGTCGCCCAGTGGACCGACGCGTACCTCGCCGAACTGGAGGCGTTTCCCGATGCCCAAGGCGCGGTGGTAGGGGGGATTCAGTCGAAAAAGAAGTGAAACACCTTGTCACCGAAGTCACCGAAGTCACCGAAGAAGCGAAACACCTTATCCGAATTAAGAATTAATGGCCAGTTCACGAGCACCATAAGCAAAGTAAGAACGTTGAAACCCGCTTGGTTTTCGTGTATCCCGAGGTCGAGCAAGTGAAAAATAAAATGCGCGGATGCGCTTCCCGTGGAAAGAGATAAAAACACCATAAACCCCCAATTGTTGGGGTAACGCCGAATAAACCGGATAAAGGGCCCCCCGGTTGGCGTGAACGGTGCGGGCGCAGGCGGCGGTTCATGTCGTGGTGGCGGCGCGGGTGCAGGCCGTCGCCGTGGCGACCATCGCCGCATCCCCTGTAAACCTGTCGGGGTGCCACACCTTGACGAGCAACCGATGGGCCGCACGAAGGCCGGCCGCGTCGGGGTTTGCCCCGTCCGCCACAGCAAGAAGTCTTCGTGCTTCGAGCACGTCCACGGGCCGTGGCAGCCCCTACCCTTGCCCCCGGGGCAAGTCCATTCGTGCGCGGTACTGCGCTGCTTTCCACGCGCCCGATCCGCCCGGACGCACCCCGCCGACCACAGCGGGGTCACGTTGGTCCGCACCAATCGCCGCAGAAGACCCCGCCGTCCGTTCGGAGCCTTCGCCCCAGGTTTCCCGTCAATGGGTTCACGTTGCCCCGCGGAAACGATGCTAAGAGCGGTCGTCGCTTCGACCATGGCCCACGATGGCCGGAAATCGACCGAATGCCGGTACGGTTGAAGCAATCGCTTGAAGACGTGTTGCGCGGATTCGTGGTTTGAAGGTCCTACGCGCCGCAGGCAAAAATGGTAGGACGAAGCCAATCCTTCGACCCCGAAAAGCCGATGACCTATTCGACGCCCTCCAAAGAAGAACAACTTGAGCCATGTCCCTGCGGCAGCGGGAAAACATTCGAGAAATGTTGCCAGGAGGGGGGCGAACAAAAAAAGCCCGACAAAGAAATTGCGCCGACCGCAGCAGAGCGCAGCCAACTTGTCGCCATGCTTAATGCCGGACATCATGCGGAGCTTGAGCACGTAATAAAGGCCCTACTTGAGCGGTGTCCGGACGCCGCATTCGTTTGGAACTTGTTTGGCGTATCTCTCGAGATGCAAGGCAAAGATGGACTCTCCGCATTGCAAAAGGCAATGACATTGTTGCCGAACGATGCCGAAATACAGAACAATATAGGCAACGTCCTCGGCGATCGAGGCCGGGCGGCCGAGGCCGAGGCCTATTACCGGCAGGCGCTGGTGCTGAACCCGGACTTCTTCGGTGCGTATGGCAACTTGGGTGGAATGCTCAGGACTCAAGGAAAGATGGACGAGGCGTTGGCTTGCTTCCAACAACAACTCCGGCTAGCCCCTGGAAATACGGTCGTCGCGCATCACATTGCGGCAATCACGGGGAACAACACCGAGCGCGCGCCTGGGCAGTACGTCGAAAAAGTGTTCGATGAGTATGCTGACGAGTTCGACGCGCATCTGCAGCAAGTGCTTGGGTATGACGCGCCGGAAAGATTGGTCGCACTCGTTACCGGTCACCTGACGCCGCCTCCGCAAAAGTGGAACGTTCTGGACTTGGGATGTGGGACAGGTTTGGTTGGATTGGCGATCGCGCCATTCGCACGGCAATTGGTCGGGGTCGATCTCTCCAGCAAGATGTTAGAAAAAGCCCAAGCGCGAAAGATATACCAGCGGCTAGAACGTTTGGATCTCTTGGCGATGATGCACGGCGAAAAGTCCTCGAGCTACGACGTGATTATCCTTGCAGATGTGTTCATCTATATCGGGAAAGTGGACGAGATTATCTCTGAAATGAAGAGGATACTCTGTCCGGGCGGGGTCGTGGCATTCTCCATCGAAACCCTCGACGCATTGCCAGCCGATGGGCCAAGTCAAGGAGATCCTTTGGAATACCAGCTGAAAGACACTGGCCGCTATACGCAATCCGTCGGATACATGGGCAGGCTTGCGTCCGCCAACGGATTTCTGATCAATGCAATGGTGGCGACGCAAATACGCGTTGAAGGAGGTAAGCCCGTTAATGGTTACCTGGCGCTTTGGCAAAGCTGAGCGTCACGAATCCGCGGCTCCGCTCTTGTAAGGCGGACTTTGTATCGACGGGGTTGGACCGAACGCCGCCACCGCTGATGCCATCGCTTGGCGACGGCTGGCGCGGATTCGTGGATTAAAACTTTTGTGCATTTTGGTTGCGCCCCATCGATTTCTTTGTATATCGTTGGAGCAACACGTGCTCATCGCCGGGTTCGGATCGACTTGGCCGTCCTGCTCCATCGGGTCCATCGGAAAGAAACGGACATCCCCATGCTTCGCATTCTCGCTCTCGGTACATGGCTTGGCACCCTCCTCCTCGCGGCCGGCTGCGGTTCCACGAGTGCGAGCAGCGACACGGGAGGCAACGAGCCACCGCCGAGCAATGGTACGACGTATTACCTCTACAACCACCCCTCCACGACCGTGGCGAGAGTCGCGGCGTTTGGCAACACGACCGACACCGGGCGAATTTGGGCGTTCCGCTTCACTCCGGCCTACGGCACGGACACGCTCTCGTCGATCAAACTGAACATTCGGCAGTCAAACGCCGGGGTAGCGCAGTTTCGGGTTGCGCTCTACACCGACGCCGCCACGGGGTTGACGAGGCCGGACCAGCTTCTCACGAGACTCACGGAATACGCGGGCTGGGCCACGCTTGGCACCGGAACGGTCTACACCGTTCCCGTCGGAACCAATGGGCGCATCACCTTGAGCGCTCCCCTGCTTGCGGGGCGTAAATACTGGCTCGTGGTGGAGTCGAGCGAAGACTGCGGTGGCTGCAATTGGCCGATCCCCGACTACACGAGCTCCGGCGACGGCGCATGGGACAGCGTGACGATTAACGCAAACGCAGACGCGTTCAAATCCACGGCTTTTGAGACGAGCCATACGGGCTACCTCGGCGCCCAGATCGCGTTTCCGTTGCAGTGCCCGACCGGCAGCTATTTGAAGAACGGCACCACCGCAGCGAGTTGCGTCGCCGCGCCAGGCTACTATGGCCTAAACGGGGCGACGACCTTCACCGCGTGCGCAGCGGGTAAATACTCGGTATCGGGCGGAACAACGGCTTCGGCGTGCACGAGCTGCATCGCGAACGCGACGTCCGCGGCTGCCAGCGACTCGTCGTCGGATTGCAGCTGCAATTCGACCTATGGGCTCGTGAACGCGGCCTGCGTGCGCTGCAACACCATCTCGGGCTTGCAGCTGTGGGTGGCCGCGGGGTGCAAAGGAGCCTCGTGTCCCTCCGGCTCCACCGCGACCGCCGATGGCGGCTGCACGTGCAACAACGGCAAAAACTGGAACATGGCCTCGGAAACCTGCAAGTGACGTTGGGGCTTTCGACGCCACGACCCTGATCTCGGGCCTGGCCGCATGCGCCGGCAGATGGTCGATGCCAAACACATGCGGAATCGCCGCGCATCACGCAGGCCTCCGCCGTTCGAGCCACCCGCGCCATTCGCAGCCTGAGCGGAGCGGGCCGAGGCGAAAGTAGAAGTTGGGCCGGCGGCGGCGGCGCGCTCGAAGTCCGCGGATCAAGGGGAAATTCCCAGCCTTCGGCCGCTGCGAGGGACACGCCCCTAAAGGGCTTGGAAAAAGGGGCGCGGCACGTCGCCGATCAAAGCACGCGCGACGGACGCTGTGCTCACCGGTTTGTGCAGAGGTTCCCTTTGTATCAAGCAGAAATGCGAATGGGCACCCCTTTATGGGAGGCGCCCACCCACTCAATTGATCACCGGAGAAACTCGTCAAGCGCTTCGGGAACAGAATTTACAAATTCGTCCGAGGCGCTGCCGACACGAACTTTCAGCCCGGGACGCAGACTCCGCTCGTGCAGCCGAACGTGGGCAAGCCAGTCCCGGTCGGGCAATCGCTCGCCGTCGTGCAGGTCGGTGTGCATATCTTGCTACCCGATGGGTTGGTCGCGCAGGTGCAGCCCTGTGATCGCGGCGGGCACTTTTGCGCCGTGCAGTCCGCGTTCGTCGTGCATGACGGGGGGCCGCTCGAGGTTCCGCCATCACCCGAACCCGTGCCGCCGTCGCCGCTCGGACCCGTGCCGCCGTCGCCGCTCGGACCCGTGCCGCCATCGCCGCTCGGACCCGTGCCGCCGTCGCCGCTCGGACCCGTGGGTTGCGACTTGGTGCAGGATGCAGGAATCGTCGCCGTGAAGCGGATATCGCCGCGCTCGCGCCCGATGAGGCACGGTGGCGAGGAGCCGTCGGCCGCGGCCGCGTGGTAGTGAAACCCGCGCGATGCGGTCTCGTGGCCGTTGCACGCGTTGAGAGTCGGTTCGCCGGTGGCGACGGTGCCCGCGTAGAACGGAAAGCCGTCGACCATCCAGCCGACGAGGGCTCCATGACCGTCGCTCTCGAGCTTGCTTGCGAGCGCGACCCCGTCGCCGAACGCGCAGGTCGACGCGCCGCGGACTTCATACGCGCAGCCATTGCCCGCGACGCCGCCGCAGCGGTCCAAGCGGCTTGCTTCGCTCGTGCCGAAGGTGACGCCGCTCGTGCTCCGCGCCGGGTAGAGAACGACGCCGTTCCACAAGAGCCCAATGGCCACGTCACCGTCTGTAAACGACTCGGCGGCCGCCGCGCAGCGCGCTTTGAGTGGCACGACGAGCTCCCAGTCTTGCGGCCTGGACTCGCCAGTTTGCGTCGTTTGATACGCAGGCAAGCCCGTCGCGGTGAGGAGCGCCGAGTTGTCGCCGTCGGCGCACGTGACGGTGACCGCGGCCCCTGCGAACGCCGTTTTAAGCGCGCTGCACGTGTGCGTGACGTCGCTGCAAAGTGGCGTTGCGACCACGACGGCAGTCGAACTCGACGAGCCGCTCTCGGAAGCGCAGCCAAGGGCCGTGGTCAGAGCCGCAAGCGCGACGCCGAAGGCGGTGAGGGATGAGCGCGAGAGGATCAAGGCGACACCATTTCTGCGAGGGATTCTGCTGACGTATTGCCGTACGCACCTTCGTTGTACATCGAGACGTGCGAACCTGCGACCGAGGTCGAGACGCTCTTGAAGAGTTCGAAGGCTGGCTTCGTGACGCCGCCTCCCTCGAAGGCCTTCGAGGCGAAGGTGTCGGAGAATTGATCGGCGACCCAGCTTGTGAGCTTCTTGTCGAACTGCGAGCCGAAGGAGGACTCGGCGGTGTTCGCGGCCGTGATGAGCAGCGTGCCAAAGAGCGGAGCGCCGGGCGTGATCCCCGTGCCGCCACAACCGAGCGTGATGCCGCCGGTGAAGGCCGACCCGAAGACGCCGCTGTAACACGACTCAATCACGAACAAGATTCGCCTGTATTTCTTCGCGGTTTGCATGTCGCAGAGCGCGAGGCGCAACGACTCGGGCGTGAGAAGCGCGGACTCGCTCGTGCCGTCGATGCCTTCCGACACGGTGCTTGCGCCGACGGGCATGCCCGGGGGGCCGCCGTGGCCACTCACGTACACGTAGATGTTCGAGGCGTCCGTCGTTTGAAGGACCTTCGGCGTCCGCGCGGTCACCTCGCCCGTGAGCACGCGCACGAAGTCCGACGCGTTGAAGTCCGTGAGCGGGTAGTCGTAGGTGACGTCTTGGTAGAGGTTCGCGCCTCCGCTTTGATTGCGCACCGTCGAGGCGAGCGTGTTTTCCGTCGCGTTCACGAGGTCGTCGGCGCCCATGAGGATGATGTGATCGCGCGGAATTCCTCGGTCGAGAAGCGCGCGGTATTGGCGCAGCGCATCGGCCTGGTGCCGGTAGTTGACCCATCCGTCGGAGAACGTGGCGATGAAGGCCCACGTGTCGGCCTTGGCCTTTGGTGGCGTGAAGCCCGGCGTCAGCGTCGGCGTCGCGAGGGAGGCGTCCTTCGGCGATGCGAGCGCTTTGCTCGCTGAAAGGAAGTTCGCTTCGCCCGTGAAGTACGACTCTTTCTTCACGAGGCGGCCGCGCTCGTAGACCCAACGCGCGTAGGTGCTGCTGGCCGGATCGACGTAGAGCCCCGAGGTGTACGTGAAGTTGCTCGCGGCGCCGGTGACGTCAGGAAACTCGCCATTTCCCAGGAGTCGAAGGCCTTCGGCGATGCCGTCTTTGGTGAAGGGAACCTTCTTGCCGCGCCCGTCGACGACCTTGCGCATGGCCTTGTCGAGGGCCGCGCCCGTGGCACCGCCGGACGCCTCAAGGGCATACGCGAGAAGCAGCACCGCGTCGGCCGCGCTCGCCGAGTTGGGCGGAATCGTGGTCCGGCCGGTGCCCTTCGCGAGCGCGGCGGTGAAGTCCGCTTCGAAGGTGCCGTCGGTCGACGCCATCGACGCGAAGCCTTCAATACCCTCCGCGGCGCTCGCGTTGAGCGCGGCAAATTGCGTGTAGTCGAGACCAACGTCGGCGAAGACGAGGCGCGGCTTTTTGCTGGGATTCGCCACGCGGTAGGCGGCCCACTTGCCCATGATGCACCCGATCTGCGGCTTGGCGACGGCGCCCACAATGACCATGTCCGGGTTGCGTGCGAAGGCCGCCGCGGACGCCACATCGCAGATCGCGCCATCCTTGTGCTCGGTCACGTGGACCGACGAGGCCGCGTAACCGTACTCGGTCGCGAAGAACGGCAGCCAGCGCCAGAAGGTTTGGCCGTCGATGCCGAGCGTCGTGATGACCTCGATGCTCGAGGCTCGCATCTTTTTGGCGTAGGAAACGAGGAGCTCGGACTGGGCGATGTCCGACTGTTTCGTGCGCCACACAAACCCGAGGCCGCCATACGCGCGCAGGATCTCGTCGCTCGTGGAGAGCGGCGAGATCATGACCTTTTGGGAATCGACAAAAAGCGGCGCGACCGCTTCGACGTCGCTGCTGAGTCCCGGGCCGATGACCGCGGCGATCGTCGGGTCGTCGATGAGCGACTGGGCCTTCGCGAGCAGGTCGGTGTACGCGCTTTCGCTCGTGGTGCCTCGGTCGTAGTCCGTGTTCACGAACTCGAGGGGGCGCCCGCCCGCGACGCCGCCAAGCGCGTTCACCATGTCGCGCACGTAGGTGAGCTCCGAGCGCTCGCCAGTGAATCCGCCGGGAAACAAGATGCCGATGCGCAGCGGGCCCGTGCCGACGAGAACCGGCTTAACTGGCGCGGCGGCGCTCGAACCGTTGTCCGTGCCGCACCCCGCCATAACAACCGCGGCAAGCGTGAGGGCCGCGAAGCGTCGCAGCGAAGTGGAATGGCGGGGAGGCATCGAGGCTCGCATCCCGGGCCACATAACCACGAGTGAACACGCGGCGCTAGTAGTTCCGATTGAATCGGAGGCCTTAGCCCTAAAGCGAAACCGATGCGCGGTTCACACCCCCGCGCCTTAGAAGAGAAATGAAGGAGCCATCGCACGGATCGCGGCTAGCCTCGGAAGTCTCATGATTAAAGTGTGTGGCCGCTCAACGCTTGTATTCTGCATGTTTGCGACGGTCCTGAGTGCTTGCGTCACTTCGACAGAAGGCACAGCCCCGGCGGTGTTCGCGCCCGTCGACGCCTCGCATTCGCAAGAAACGAGTCCCGACGGCGGGCTGGTGGAAGCTGCGGTGTCCGATGCGGCGGCCGTGGCCGATTCCACGTCGCCACCGCAAAGCGACGCGGGAGCAACCGCGCTGGATGCCGCGACGCCCGTTGTGGATGCGGGCCCGCCTCAGCCCATGTCGGCCACGGCAACGATGCCGGACTTCACGCTTGCAGCCGCCAGCGAAAAGACCATGTGCGTGACCGTGCGCCTCTCCAATGCCGTTCCGATGATGGCGAAGAAGCTCACCACGAGCCTCGCGACAGGAAGCCACCACTTCATTGCGTACCGAATGAACTCCGGCGTCGAGGAGCCAATCCCGACCGCTTGCCGACCGCTTTCGGGAATCACGACCGGCTCGGTCCCGATGATTATTTCGCAAAGCTCCGGAGACGCACTCGCGTTTCCGTCAAACACGGCGCTTCGGCTCGAAGCCCATCAGCTGATTCGCCTTGAGGCGCACTTTGTGAACGGCGGGTCCGCGCCGCTCACCGCGAACGGGCAGCTCCTCGTCGACGGCATCGACGTCACCTCGGCGCCCGCGTCGTTAGAGGAGGCGAACATGGCCTTTTGGGGCACCGCGAACATCAACGTGCCTGCCCGCAGCACCGCATCGACGCCGATTCTTTTCCAAAAGGCGCGCGCGGGCACGCACGGCTTCGCGCTCACCACGCACCAGCATCGCCTCGGGTCACGCTTCCGCATTTGGTCCGCGACAAGTGCCACCGACGCGCAAACGATCGTTTCGTCCAATCGCACCCCGCTCGCCGACACGGGGCATTGGGATGCGCCGCCGCTTTACATGCTTCCCACGCAGCTCGATTTCGACGGAACCAATGGCCTCGCGTTCCAATGCGAATGGACGAACACCACCTCGTCCACCGTCGGGTTCGGCGAGAGCGCGAACAGCGAGATGTGCTTCCTGTGGATGTATTACTGGCCGTCGTTCGGCTTCGACTCGTGCCTGAACGTTCCCTGCCCTCGATAACCGCGTCGCAGAAAAAGGCTCATCGCCCGCGTTCCGTGACGCCGTGACGCAAGCAACGCCCCCGATGCGCGCCTGTCGGGTAGCGTGCTCGTCCGATGACCTGCTCGCCAAGCTCCAGCATGCGGGGCGCCTCGACCTCGGGGACTTTATGGCCTTCGAGGTCGTCCCCGACGACGATAAACCCGAGATTCTGAACGAGGCGGTGCTCTACGACGGCCTACGGTTTCGTGCAGAGTGCAAGCTCGCAGGCAAGATCGACGGCCGGCCCTTCGGTGTGGACGTGGCGTTTGGTGATCCCATCTTCGGCGAGCCGGACCTGGCACAAGGCGAGGATATCCTTGCGTTTGCAGGCGTCGCGCCACCGGCTCTGCGCCTCTACCCGATCGAGACGCCCATCGCGGAGAAGGTCCACGCGTAAACGATGCCGCGTGCGCGCCCGAACCCGCGCGTGAAGAACCTTCCGGACCTCGCTCTCCTGGCCTCGGCGAAGCCCCTCGAGGGAGCGCTCCTGCGTGCCGCGCCCGAACAGACCTTTACGTTCCGCAAGACCCACGAGCTTCCCGCTGCGCTGCCCGATCCGCTGGAGGCCTGGCGTACGCCCTACGCAGCAATGGCTCGAGACGATCAGCTCACCTGGGCCACGCTCGAGGAGGTGACGAATGCCGCGAAGCGATTCCTGGACCCGGTCCTCGCAGCGACGCTTCACGCGACCTGGGAGCCCGAGTCGTGGAGTTGGCGACGGCGTTACCGGGCGAGCGTCACGGTCGCAGATGGTGTATGACCTGCGTCGTCGTCTCGTGAGTACGCAAACCTTCCGCAGTAAGCCGTCGTGGTGGGGGGGTGACGGGGGCACTTCCGGCGAGCGGAGCCCCTGCGAATTACCGTGCACCCGTGAGCGCGGATCCCGTGCAGCAGCTTATTTTGGAGTCGCGCAGCGTGACTTACGACGAGGCGGACAACCCGGTCCTGATTGCCGGGACCCATCCCCATTGGGCGCAGCAGAATGGGATAGAATGGGGTGTGGGCGCACCGCGAGCGAGTGGCCCGCAGGCTCCAAGCCCGTGACGAAGCGCATGACGTATGACGACGCGTACCGCGTAACACGCGTCGAGTACCTGAACCCGAACGGCGCAAGTGCGACCGCGGGAACAGCAACGACCCACACATGAAACGACCCTTTTGACGCAGAAGCTCGTACAACGGCGCTTGTGACCAGTGCTTCGACCGCGACCGCGAATGCCAAGCCAGCGCCCCACGTGAAGCTCCCGGCGCCCGTGAAAGCGGAGACGTACGCGTACGATTCCCTCGGAAATATCCTGACAAGCGGCGACGACGTGAACGCGTTTTACGACCGCTCGCTGGGCACGCAGACCCACGGCGCGGCGGCCGCAGGTCCGTATCAGTTGAGGAACGCGACGAATCGCGTGACCTCGGCGTACGTACAAGGGCGGACTCGAAGCCGCATACGACGGCGCGGGCCATAGGACGGCGATGGTGGTCCAGCGCGACGCGCTCGCGGCAAGCTGTCTTCCGAGCGGCGCAAGCTGTTGGCAGCGCTACGCCTACGCGTGGGACGAAGTGGGCCGCCATGACCCCGGAAAACCGAGGGCGACTCCTGCGCGCGGTCGTCGCGAGCGTGCGCGTCCGCGAGGCCGAGGACCGCTGCGACATCGAGCTCGTGAACTTCGCCTCCGTCGCGATCAAGTCGGCCCCATGACGGAGCCGAAGTCGAAGGAGACGCCGCACACGCACGTGAT
The DNA here is from genome assembly GCA_945875545.1 of Polyangium aurulentum. Classification (GTDB taxonomy): domain Bacteria; phylum Myxococcota_A; class Polyangia; order Polyangiales; family Polyangiaceae; genus CAIQDA01. The sequence continues at coordinate 20,520 of CAMCKZ010000019.1, forward strand.
CTCGAAGCCTTTCTTCCGAACTTTGACCGCGCGCGTGGCGTTTACGCAGGACGCCCCGCAGCCAGCGCGGGAGCCCACGCGGGGAGCTGGGTGAAGCAGCGGCGGGCGTGGACGGTGACTGGGCCGTCGCGGTAGCGCACGAGACGCCGCGCGTGCGAGGAGTCGCCGGGAGCTGCGAGGCGCTTGTTGGATGACGCACTTCGCCGGCACCGCGTAGCTCGAGGAACCTCGCACTTGGCTCAACCATGTGTTTGTCCGCGGTCGAATGGCACACGAAGCTTGGTCTCACGCATGGTCGAGCCCCCAGTTTTCGTGTGGTCGACCGCGGGAACCGGGAGGCGCCGGGAGTCTCCCCGCTGGCCAGAAAAGGGCCCCCGAAAGCTGTCCCGGAGGGGCGCCGCGGACCTTCACGACTCTCTGCGCGACTCTCTTCCCGTCAGTTACCAGAGCGGGCGATCGCAGGAAGCCCAGGGAAACCAGGGGAAAACGACGAAACCCCGGGGCTTGTACCTCGGGGTGTGTCGTTAACCAGCGGGGCGGATTTCTCCGTCTATCGCTACGTTTGGCTCCGACTGCAGGACTCGAACCTGCGACCCGGCGGTTAACAGCCGCCTGCTCTACCAACTGAGCTAAGTCGGAAAATTGCTCGGGCGCAGGTATCTTCCAAACTGCGCCCCCTGTCAAGAAAGATCGCCCTCCCAACGGAAAAACACGATCCCACCCTCCGACAGTCCCGCCGTTCCGTCACTCATCGACGCACGGACGACCACCCGTTCCCTTCCCAGCACCGCCAGTAACAGGCCGCGTTCCATCTTTGATGCGCACAATACGCATACCTCCCATATACACAAGCATACCCATAACCATACCACACACAAATACGAACGAGGTCTTGCCCGTGGCCAGCGAGACTATCGCCGGGCCCGGGCAATAACCGCCGAGCCCCCACCCCACCCCGAAAATCCCAGCGCCGCACACGAGTTTCGCATCGACGGGCGAGGCCGCGGGGACGCATAGGGGCTCGCCCAAGAAGGCGTCGCTCCTCGTCATGGCCCACCTGTAAAGCACGAGGTTCGCGGCAATTCCTCCGGCCATGACGAACATGAGACTCGGGTCCCACGAACCCGCCAAATCAAGGAACCCGATAACCTTCGAGGGCCTCGTCATGCCGCTGAGCAGCAGCCCCAACCCGAAGACAAACCCCGCGAATCCGCTCGAAATCAGCCGTTTCACCTCAAACCTCCGAGCACGTGATTCGTCACAAATACCGTCAGAAACCCCGTGGCCATAAACGTGAGCACCGCCGCCAACGAACGCACCGAAAACCTGGCCAAGCCGCAAATGCCGTGACCACTCGTGCATCCACTCCCGAGGCGCGTTCCCAAGCCCACCAACAGCCCGGCGCCCAGCGTCAACCCCGTGGACCGCGACGACTGCCCATCAAACGCCCAAGGTGCCGCCCCGATCGCCAAAAGGCCCGCGAGAACGAGTCCCCCAAGAAAGGCCAAGCGCCAACCCCTATCCCCCACGTTGACGTCGAGGGCTCCAGCCGTAATACCACTTATACCCGCTATCTTACCGTTTACTACCAGGAGCCAGCCCGCGGCTAGGCCCAACATCACGCCGCCCAAAGTCGCTGCGATAAAAGAATGCATGTTCCACGTATTTCTGTGTATGTGTTATGGCTATCTGACGACTAGGCGAGGCTCCCCGTTGACTGCGACCATGAGTGACCCCGGCGCGGCTACGTTCGCAAACGCGCGTGCACGTACACAAACGACTGACTGCTGCCCCACGGCGTGACGTGCGCCTCGCGCGCGGTGTTGAGCGGTTCGAACCCCTCGCCCAAGAACGCGAAAAGGTCTTCGGCGCTGGAACGGCGCACGGGCAACCCGCTGCATTTCTCGGGGCCGTCATTGGCGAAACCGCCCAAAATGACGTGACCGCCACGTGCCAGCGCGCCCATCAATTGCCTGCGATAAACCTCGCGATCCGCGTCGTCGGTCAAGAAATGAAGCACCGCGCGATCGTGCCAGAGGTCCACCGCGGCCTGGTCAAAAGAATGCGTGAGCACGTTGCCCACGGAGAATCGCACGGCACTCGGCCCGTCGTCGTCGCACGCGCGAAGACGCTCGCGCACCCGCGCGATCGCCCGCTCGCTGAGGTCGAAAATCTCCACGTCCGTGAAGCCCCGCTGAAGCAAATCGTCGACCAATGTGGATGCGCCCGCGCCCACATCCAGCACACGCGCAGACGCTGCGAAGCGCGCCGCGTCGATGAAAGCCAGCGACGTTTCGAGGTGCTCGCGGTACCAACTGACCTCGCGCGAACTCCTCTTTTCGTACACGGCGTTCCAATGTTCGTCCGCGCCGGTCATGGACGAAGTGCTCCGCTTTCTGAGCATAAACGCGTGCAATGACTTACACTTACGGCCATCACTTCGCTTCCGTGAGGGCGTCTTCGATGGCCCGTCGAAACTTCTTGAACGGTTGCGCGCCCGAAATGAAACGGCCATTCACGACAAACGCGGGCGTGCCATGAATGCCCGCGGCCTCCGCTACCGAACGGTCCAAATCCACCGCGGCTTTGTGACGGTGATCGCGAAGCGCCGCATCGAAAGCGTTGACGTCGAGCCCCTCTTCTTGGGCCAAGCGATGAAGGGTTTCGACCCCCAGATCCGGCGCGCCAAAAAGCTTCTTTTGCATGCGCCAAAAGCCATCGTTTCCCTTTTGACGCTGAGCCTCCAGCGCCGCCTCCGCCGCCACCGGCGCATCGGGATGCATGGGGAGCGGAAGGTTGCGCCATACAAGCTTCACACGCAGCCCATACGCCTTCATCACTTCGTCGACGACAGGCTCCGCGCGGGAACAAAATGGGCACTGAAAATCACTGAACTGCGTGATGACGATTTTCGCCGTCGCACCTCCGCGAAACGGCTCCTTGCCCGTGGGTGCGGGTACGGGCTTTCGTTCAAATTCGGCAGGTTTTTTCCCCGTAGAAATGATGTGCGCATACACATCACGGGCCGCCATTCCGCCCGCCACAAGAGCCTTGGCTTTCGCCATTTCTTCGTCGATGACCTTCACGAATACGCCCTCGGGCTGGGCCCCCACAAGCCTGCGCCCGTTCACAAAAAAGTGCGGGGTCCCCTTGGCCTCAAACGCCTCGGCGACGTCTTCGTCGGCCTCAATGGCCTTCGCGTGAAGATGCTTGTCGAGACTCGCCGCCACCGAACCCGCTTTCAGCGCGAGCTTGCCCTCCAAACTTAGAATCGATGCGCGGTCGATTTTCGCGAGCCCAAACAGCGCGTCGTGCGCCAACCAAAACCCCGCATCGCCCTTCTGTGCCCGCGCTTCTTCAGCAAATTCAGCGGCGGGCTCCGCATTGGGATGAAACGGCAAGGGCTCGTGTTTCCACACCACGCGAAGCGCACTTCCGTACCGCTTTGCGATGGCCTCGAGCGTGAACGCCGCGCGTTTGCAAAATGGGCACTCAAAATCGCTGAAGACGACCACCGTCACAAGGGCGTCGCTGCTTCCGCGCTGAGGCGAGAGGCCGAGAGGCAGCGCATGCACCGTCGTGTCGACGGCATCTTCGTCGTCCGCGGCCGGGGCGCGAGGCGACGGCGGCGTGTAGTTTACACGCACCATCGCGGCGTACAGATTCTCAGGCAATATGCCCGCCGTCTTGCGTTCGTCTGCCTTGCTAAACTCGCGCCGCACGATCGCATCGAAAACCGCGAAGGGCTGTGCGCCGGACACCAAGACCCCGTTCACAAAGAAGGCCGGCGTGCCACTGACGCCCAGTCCGCCCGCCATCTGCAGGTCCGCCTCGACGCGCGCCGCATGCCTCTTTGCCGCAAGTTCACGCCGAAACAGGGCCTCGTCGACCACGCCTGCATCCCGTGCATACTGCACCAAGTTGTCGTCCGAGAGGGCTCGCTGATTGGCAAACACTTTATCGTGAAACGCCCAAAATCCCTGGGGACCAAGTGCATCGAAGACCGCCATTGCTGCCTCCGCCGCAGGCCTCGCGCGATCATGAAAAGGCAGCGGAAGGTTCTTCCACACGACGCGAAGTCTCGCCTGACCGTAGGCCTGTTTCAACTGCTCCACGGTCGCCGCACCGCGTGAACAAAACGGGCATTGGAAGTCCGAAAAGATCACGATGGTGACCGGGGCTGTCGCCGAGCCCCACGACGGATCGGTCGCCCGAACGGCAATCGGATTGGGCTCCGCGGGCGGCTGGGGAATGCCTTGACCGCCCGTCGCCGCAGGCGCGCCAACGACGACCGTATCGCGCGCAACCGCTTGATTTTCTTGAGGTAGTTTCGCAGCCCCTTCCCCGGCGGCAGGCGCGGCCAGCGGCACCGAATTGGATGCAGGAACGGCCGCTGGCACCGCGCACGCCATGGTCGTTTGCACTGCCCCCCAAGCCAGCGTCGCGAGCGAGAGAAGGTGACGCGGCTTGTTCGTCTTGAGCATGGTCGGCAGTCCTTGGCGCGCAGTCTTGCGGCTCGCGCGGCCCGTCGCAAGTGCCGCCCGCGTCCCGTGGGTTGATTGTTTGCGCGCCCGCTTTAGGCAGGCAAGCAACTAACGCGCAAGCCCAAGCCCCGGCGCGTGGATCGCCGCAACTTGCGCAAAAAGCGCCCTGTTGGCCACCACGATGGGCCGCCAGACGACCATCCAAATCGCCAGCGCGAAGAGCGGCACGTACAGCGCGCGACGACCAAGGCGCCCGAGCCGCGCGGCACCGAAAGCCAGCGCCGCCGACAGACCGAGGGTTGCCCAAAATGTCGGGACGGAAAAAGCGTTGTAGGCCGATGCGCTCGCGTACTGACCGTGGGCCGTTTCGATCCAGCCCCGGGTCATGCCGCAGGTGGCACACGGCTTCCCGTAGGCCGCCTTGAATGCACAATTCAGTGGTAGTGTCAATAGGCCATACGACACGGTTTCTCCTCGGATTTTTCCTAGGATCGCGAGAGGGAACGGCAAACCTGTGGACGCGGCAGCGAGCGCCAAAGCCGTGCGGAGAAGTCCCGTCCACCTCACGGTTATCGGCCGATGCCCGTCGCCGACGCCAACATCGCGAACGCGCCCGCGCCAAAGAGGCACGCGCCGAGAGCGAGGTGCACGACGAGATTGCCAATCACGAGCGGACGCGGCGCTTCGTGATCAACGAGCAGCATGAGGGCCGCGAAGAATGAAAGCGCCATCGCGAGAAACCAAGCGGCGGCAAAAATGCACACGGAATAGAGCCAGATCATGCCCCAAATCGCCGTCGTAGCCCAAACCCCCGCAAAGCCAAGGCATGGACAAAAGCAGCACGCGAGCGCACTTAAGACGTATAGCCAAAGCGCATACGCGAAGAAACCAAGGCCCGCCGTTGCACCCAAGAGCGCCGCCACGTACCAGGTGAGCCACGCGTAGCCCGTCCACGCGAGAGCACCCGTTCCGCGGCCGAGAAACCTCCGCGGATGAAACCGCACCGACCACGACCCGGCCGCACGCGGCCACGAACCGGCGGCACGGGACTGTGGCACCTCGTCGGGCCCCGTGGCCTCGACGACCTCGACGACCTCGACGACAATGGGCGGCACATGAAACGAAAACGGCGGCGGCGCGGGCGGCATCGAGGAGTCGCGCCGCAAGGATAAAGCCTGGGAAAGCGGCAACCAGCGGTCCATCCCCTTTTGCCAGACGAGCGTGTCTTCTCCGATGCGCCGCGCGTGAAAGGCTCGCTTCACCTCCTCAAGGCTCATCTCCTCGGTGAGCTCGCTCGAAACAATCACGTGCCACTTCGCCATGGTCTTTCCCCGCCTGTTGTCGCGTGTATCCTACACAGATAATCGGCGTGCGCGATCGGTGGACCCCTTTGGCCACGACCGGTGTGATTGGCCGCTGCCGAGGGGCGACGGCGGTTTCTACGCTCCTATCGCCGCGCGTTTCTACGCTGCCGCCGGCTCGTCTTTTTTCTGAATCCAGCCCCGAAGGAGCCATATTCCGATGGGACCAATGATGGTGCTCATGCCAATAATGCCCCACATCATGGCCGAATTTCGCGGCCCTTCTGGCGGGCAATAGGTGGCGAGAAGAATGCCCGACGCAGGGCCCACGAAGAACTTCGCGAGGAAGTACGGGAGCGCCGCCAAGCTTACGTAAGTGGCCTCACGACCGCGCGGAGCGATGGAGACGTTGTACTCGTAAAGGCGCGGCGACCACAGGGCCTCGCCGATGGTGAGCACCGCGATCATGCCGAGTTGGTACGGCATGGCCGACCCAAAACAGAGAACGAACGGGCTCAGCGACGAGATGGTCGCGCCCACGAGCAAGACCTGAAAAGGCTTAAAATTCCTGGTCAAAGCCGTGCCAAGGGGCGCGAGCACGATGATCGCCATGGAGTTAATCGACCACACCGTGCCCATAGGGAAGGCGTCGCCCTGCTCGCGCGACACGTACTTCGGCCATGTAAAGTGCATGTGTTGGAACATCATGCGCACGAGCGAAAGCAGCACGAGCATCACCATGAAGCGCCAAAACAATTTGTCGCCCAAGACCTCTTTGAACGCCCCGAGCGGCCCGGTTCTTTTGACCACCACGGGCGCCTCGCCCCCGTGTTCGAAGTCTTTGCGCAGAAACAAAACCACCAACGCGGCCAGGGTCGCGAAGACAAAACCGAGGGCGAGAATCACCGCGTGCGCCGAGACCAAGCGGGTGCCGAAGACGGGCACATCCATCACCATCGGCGCGAGCTTCTTGGTGGAAGCATCGATAAAGTGCCCGCGAATCATGTCGATCATGGGCCCGACAATCGCGCCCGCCACGTTGAAACTCACGTACCAAAGTGAGAAAGCAAAGGCCCGCGTGCGCGGATTCGATGCGCGCTGCACCGCCGTTTGAAGCACCGGCGACGTCGTGGCATACGCGAAGCCGAAGGCCATCAAGGCCGCCACCGCCGTCGACGGAGTGTCGGCCACCGACATGCCGAGGCGGGTGACCGCGGCGAGGGCGAACGATACGATGAGCATACGCCGTACGCCGAACGTATCTGCGAGGCCGCCGACGAAAAACATGAAGAGCGTCACGAGCATCGAGAAGGTCGAAGCCCACCAGCCCGCCTGTTTGTCGCTCATGCCGTGATCGGCCGAAAGCCAGAGCGGGAGCGTCTGAAGGAACGAAAATATCCCTAGATATTCGAGGAGGGTCGCCAGGTAGATGAGCCACAGTTCGCGCGGCCCCTGGAACAAGGCCTTGAGGTCCTCCATGGCGGTCGTCTTCGGACCGTCGTTTTGCGCTTCATGCATGCCCCGCGCCCTACGCGCAATACGCGCGCACGACCAGCGTCACGGCACAGGAACCACCGCGACGAGTGTCTCGTCGTCGTCCACGTGCGACGCCCGAAGCTCGATGGCGTGCCCCGTAGGAGGCGCCGCGAAGACCACGCTGCCGATGCCCGCCGATTGATGCACAATCACCCCAGACGCTGCAAAGACGCGCGCCACAAATCGTGCTCTCCGCTCGCGAACCAGCACAACCAGGCCTCGGGCCGCGGTCGCCTCCTGGGGGCGATCCCAAGCGATTACCAAGGGTTCACTGCCCTTCGATGACACAGTTCGTACGTTCACCACGCCCTCGCCAAGGGCTTCAATTCCCCTCTCGAGCAACTCCGTGAAACCCCGTGGGCGCGACGACGGCGGGGCAATATCTTGCAATGCGACGCGGTGCTGGGTTGGCACGCCGCCGCCCTCGCCGGTGCATCTCACTTCGCCATCGCGCAGGCACAGCGCCGCGGGCAACGGCGCGGGCTCGTCGGCGCCAGCCCGCCACAGCTCGCAAGCACCGTCGCGGGGCGCGGTCATATAGATGCATTGTGCATCATTACCGAGGATGGAAACCGCCTGCGCGTGCGCGCCGATGGAGGCAGGAGTGCCCCCGTTCAAGTCTTCGATGGGGCGGCCCTCACGCTCCCAGGTGACGCGCCGGCCCTGCGTCAGGGTCACGAGAATATCGCCCTGACCAAGGCGGGAGCGCAGGCCCAAACTCCCGCGAAATCCCTCAGAAACGCAAAAACGAAGCCTCACGCCATCGAGGCCCTCGCTCGCCGCCTTTTTGCGAACGACGAGACGCTCGTCCACCAAGGTCATGTCCGGATCGACGGTGCCGCCACTGCCCGCTGCCCGCGCGTCCAAACAATTTCCCCCTTCCAATTCCACAGGCACAAGGGTTTGCGCATCCGGGTCTGCGTGCACAAGAACGCGGTGCGCGCGCTCGCTTGGTCTCTGCGACGCGGGGCGAAGACCCACAAGCCACGCGCGCACCGACGCCACATGGTCCGGCGCGACACGCTGGGCGGTGATGGCTATCGCCCCCTGCCCCGCGGCCACGGTTCCCAAAACGTGAACGCGCCTCGGATGCGGAGGGCAGAGAAAAACCGCGGGTTCCGCGTCCCGGCGTTCATCGCCCGCGAGCCACTCGCCCTCGTCGGACCAAACGACCAAGTCGATGTCGAGGATCGAAAGAGCGCCGCGCGCGAGCACGAGCAAGCACTCGCCCTCGGGCACGTCGACGAACGCGCCGGCCCGTTCTCCCTCGAGCACAATGCCCTGCGCCACAACGGCTGCACGGCCCGCTCCCGCGCGTTTCGCCGCGTCCACCAGTCCCTCGACGGTTTCGAGCCGCGCGAGCCGTGCTGGGCCCACCTGGGGCGACGGCAACGACTCGGGCACCCGGGGCGCATCGCCCCCGCCACACGCGCCCACGGCGACCGCGACGCCGGCCAGCAAGGGCCTCACACGCTGCAAAAACACTGTTTGAATCATCGCATTTGCCCGAGGTCAAAGGTGGCGAGGGACCAGGGCGACGCGGCCTCGATGACGACCATCTTCGCCTCGCGCGTCTCGCTGCACCGGGCCACCGCCAAGCCGCCCGAGTCGCCGACGCGCAAGAATGGGACCACATCTGGGCCATCTTGGAGGAATGCCCGCGCGGATTTCTTCCCCTCCACGAAGGTCACAATATACGCCTCGCAACGATGGTCCTCGGCTGCGACGGCGACGCGGGCAGGGCTCCCGGTGCCGTGAAAATAGAGGGCGGGCGCGGGCGATGGAACCAGTTTCGCGGCGTGCAATACCGATGCAAAGCGCGCGGCGTAAACCGGGGATCGAACGCTATCAAGTGCTGGAAAATCAGCCAGACGAACCTCTTCGACGCGCAGCGCCGCGAGAGGTGAGGCGTCGACGATCCGCACCGTCGCGGGCCTTAGCTCCGGGGTGCACAGCACCCTATCGACGACCGCCGCGGGCCCCCTGTCTTCGAGCCACCGCGCGCCGCCGGGGCCATCGACCATCACGTCGAGATCGGCCGAATCGTTCTCGTGCTCGGCCCGCACGAGGAGTCGTCGGCAGCCTGCTGGCCAGGACTCTTCAAGGGTGGCGCGGCCAAAACTATCGGCGTCGAGCCGCGCCACGCGGTGGCCCGCAAGCCTCTCCACGACCACTCGTGGTGGTGCAGAAACGGCCTCAAATGCAGGAGAATGATCGCGCGCGGCGTCGGGTGGAAGCCGCGATTCGAGGGCCACGTCTTCGTCCGCGAGCTCCGCGTCGGTCCAGACCATGCGCGCTTCGATCGTTCCGCGCCCTGCGTTCACCTGGACCCGGAAGACCGTCGGAAGTGCTGCCCCGCAACGCGAGACCACCGCCACACCGCGCAATGAGCGGGCGTCGAGAGAGGGTGCCGAGTCTTCGGACTGGACGTGAAACGAGAGGCCCATGGCCCCGACCAAAAGCAGCGACGCGCACGCTTTCGGGGCCGCCACGGCCGCAGGCAACGCGAGTCGCCAATGGCGCTGCGCCTCAGCAAAATGCGGCGAAATCATCTCGACCACCCCACCATCGGCGCGAAGTTTTGCTTCAAGAACTCCGACGTCGTCGCGCACGAATCCGGACGCCGACACGGCGAGGAGAGTGAGCGCCGCAAGGAGGTTCATCCGCACACGGTGATGCCGGGCGAGCGACCCCGCGCCAGAGAAAGGTGGAGAATGCATGCATTTATCAGGCCCCACTCCCGGCCCCACCGTACGAAGACGGGTCACGCCGGGCGCACAAAAAAAGGGCTCTCCACGAAGCTGCGCGAAGGCCCGTCGTAGACAAAGAGCTTGCGGTCATCGATGAGCCCGCCCGTGCGAATGCTGACCACCAGGTATGCAAGCGGGTGGAGCAATTCGCTGGAATTTCCCGTGGCAGCGGCGGCATCGGTCTCAGAAAAGTACGCGCCGCAATCGATGTGCGAATGGTAGAGAACCTTGACCGGGCGGCCCTGTTTCGCCCCTTCATCGAGGGCTCGCTGAAACTTCAGCGGGTGAAGATCGAAGTACTCGCGGCCCGTGCGCGTGAACGTCTCCGGGTCGATGGCGTGAAGTTTGTTGGCCCGATTTTCGAGGGGCGTCGTCGTGTCGCAGAGAAGCTCGTTTTCGCGAGGCCCTGCCATCAGGCCGCAGCATTCTTCGTCTGCCAAGAGACCGCGCTGGGCATCCGCATCGACCCCATCGAGGCACGCCTGGGTAAAGGTCACGCTGCCTGAAAGCCATGGATATTCTGCTGGATCGTGAGCCATCGCATTCCCCTTACCAGACGTACTTCTTCTCCCAACGAAGGGGCGCAAAATACCGATCGCCGCGGTCGCACACTATCGCCACAATGCACCCGCCCTCGCCGCGCGCCGCCAGTTCATGGGCGATTTGCACCGCGGCAAAAATATTGGCACCCGACGAATGACCCACGTGAAGACCCTCTTCGGCGACGACACGGTCGGCCATGTCCCAGCCATCTTCCGTCGAAATTCCACGATGTTCGTGGGGCAAGGCGCGGTCGTAAATCGGCGGCACCAGGCTCGACGCCATGTGCTTCAGACCCTCCAGGCCATGAAGCGCATCTTGAGGTTCTACAGCCACGCAATGCACGTGGGGCGCATCTTGGCGGAGGCGCCGGGCGGTGCCCATCATGGTGCCGCTCGTGCCGAGGCCCGCGACAAAATGCGTCAGGCGAGGACCAAGCGCTTCAATAAGTTCGGGGCCCGTGCCCTCAAAGTGCGCGAGGGGATTCGACGGGTTGGAATATTGATCCGGGTAAAAAAACCGCGACGGCTCCTTGGCGACAATCGCGCGCACCAACTCAATGGCGCCGTCGGAGCCCTCCATGGGGTCGGAGTAGATGATCTCGGTGCCGAAAGCGTTCGCAATGTCTTTGCGCGCTTGCGAGACGTTCGACGGCATGACGAGCTGGATTTTTACGCCCAACGCAGCTCCCAACATCGAATACGCGACGCCGGTATTTCCGCTCGTGGAGTCGATGAGAACCTTCGAGCGGTCAAGCCTCCCGTCGGCCATGGCGTCGGAGATCATGCGCAGCGCCGCGCGGTCTTTGACGCTCCCGCCGGGGTTCGCGTATTCGAGTTTCGCGTACACGGCGATGCCGGGAGCCTGCGGCGCCACATGCCGCAGACGCACGAGGGGAGTGCGGCCCACGGCCTCGGCGATCGAATCAAAACGCCCACGCAAGTAGCGCGCCGTCACGGGGGAAGCTCTTGGGCTCGAAGCATAAAAACCAGCCAATCTACTGCGACAGCTGCGCCCGAGCCCACGAGCTTTGTGCCTGCGCTGTGCCACGGAAGGTCCTCCACGGCGGCCTCAAGGCCCGGCGAAAACTCGCGCGCAGCCCCAAACACGACCTTACCTATACCTGCCGCATACAAGTATTTTTCCGCCACCGCGAAGGCGTCACCCGCCATCGGCACGCGCGCGGTCGCACTCTCCAAGGCCGCCTGATTCTTCTCTCCCCAGCCGCGAAGAACCACCTGCCGTTCGAAGAGCATGCCGCGCCCCGGGCCAGCATCAGCCACCGGCAATGGCCGGCACAATCGTCAGCGTTTCGCCTGGCTTAACGCTGGTGCTGAGGCCCTCAAGAAAGCGAATATCTTCGTCGCCAAGAAACAAATTGACAAAACGCCGTACGCCCTTTTCGTCGAGCAGGCGATCGCGAACGCCGGGAAAACGCGCCTCCAAATCGGCCACCACTTCGGCCACCGTCGTGCCTTCGGCGGTCACTTCGTCTTGGCCGGCGGTCAGGGTGCGGAGCGGCGTCGGAATGCGAACAGAAATCGACATGAAAATTCTCCAGAAAAACAGGCCATTGGTGCGATATAACGCACTACGTCAACGGCGGAGCGTAGCGCGTTCGGTCGATGGGGAAAGAAGAACCTGCGGCGTACAGGGCACAAAGCGCGCAGTTTTCGCGGGGCCGCACAAGGGTGCGTCGAACCGCTCCTGCCCACCCATCGAAACGGGCCAGTTCCGTCGCCTCCAAGGCCCCTTCGCGGAGCGCAAGAAGCCGGTCGGCCGCCCACGCGCCCACAACGCCCACAAGCGGCCCTGCCACCCCCTCGCCCGCGCAATTGGGCGCCTCGCTTCCGTGCGGAATGTCCTCGAAGAGGCACCGGTAACAGGCGCCTCCCGGGGGCTTTGCCAAGACCGTACCCTCCCACCGAATGGCTGCAGAATGCACGACGGGCACACGCAGCAAGGCCGCCACATCGGCCACGAGAAACTTGCACGGAAGGTTATCGACGCCTTCGATGAGCATCGACGCGTCGCGGGCAATTTCGAGGGCCTCTTCGGGAACGAAGAAGCGTTCCGCGACCTCAATCACGCCCTCAAAACCCAGACGACGCATGGCCTCGGCGACGACGCGGGCTTTCGGCGCATGCACATCTGCCGCGGTAAAAAGCACCTGACGATGCAGGTTCGATTTTTCCACCGTGTCGCCGTCGACCAAGCGAATCGCCGCGATATTCGACTTCGCGAGGGCCATCGCGATGGGGGCACCGAGGCCGCCAAGGCCAATCACAACGACGGGCCCAAGAAGCACGCCGCTCACGGGATTGAGGCTTCGTTGAAGTGCGAGGCGAGACTGAAATAGCGTTCGCCTGTGTCGCAGAGCATGGCGACCACGTGAGCCTCGGGACCGAGCTCAAGGCCGACGCGAATGGCCGCGACCACGTTGGCGCCCGAGCTGATGCCCACAAGAAGGCCCTCTTCTTTCGCGAGCCTGCCGCGCATGTTCCAAGCGTCGCGGTCGCTCACCGCCACAAGCCTGTCGACGACGGTCCCGTCGTAGTTTTTGGGCACGAATCCCGGAGCAATTCCTTGGATTTTGCTTGGTCCGCGCTCACCGACCGCGATCGTTCGCGACCCCTCGGGCTCGACCCCCACGACAAGCACTTTCGCCGTGCGGCCCGCCTCCGCCTCGCTCCGAAAAAAGCGCCCCACGCCCACAACCGTGCCCGCGGTGCCGATGCCCGCGACAAACGCGCCGAGGACGAGGCCCTCCATCGAGCGAAGAATTTCTGGCCCCGTCGTTGCCTCGTGCACCGCAGGGTTCGCGCGGTTGTCGAACTGGCGCGGCATGAAAGAACCGGGTGTATTCTGCACGAGTTCTTCGGCCTTGCGAATAGCCCCCTCCATCTGCTCGCCCTCGGGGGTCAGAACGACCTGCGCGCCGTAAGCCTTGAGCAGTTCGCGTCGCTCGAGAGACATGCTTTCGGGCATCGTGAGAATGCACCGATAGCCTTTGACAGCGCACGCCATGACGAGCGCAAGACCTGTATTTCCGCTGGTGGGCTCAATAATCGTGCCCCCCTTTTGCACGAGACCATCGGCCTCGGCGGCTTCCAGCATGGCGGCCCCAATGCGGTCTTTGACGCTCGCTCCGGGGCCGAGCTGTTCGGCCTTTCCCCAAAGGGTGGCGCACCCGGCCGGACCGACGCGGTTCAAGCGCACGAGCGGGGTCTCGCCAATGAGCTCGAGGGTATTTTCGGCCACGGCCAATGCCAAGTTGTTCATCGCTGGGGCCAACGATTCAGAGTTCGTCTGTGAGAGCCGCGGACGCCAAAAGGCGAACCATGGCCTCCGCCAGCGAGGCTTTTTGCTCGTGGGCCTCCACGACCACTTCTTTGGGCGCGCGGTCCACAAAGCTCGGGGACCCAAGCTTTTTCTCAATGGCGGCCATGTCTTTTTCGATGCGCTTTTTCTCCCTCTCGAAGCGGGCCTTTTCTTTTTCCGGCGTGACGAGCCCCTTGAGCGACACCAAAACCACCACGGCACCGAAGCTTGATGCGACGACGCGCATGGAGCTTGCGGCAGGCCTCGGCAAGGTCGATGGGCCGACCTCCGCGGGCCCTTCTGTTTTGACGAGAAAGCGAATCGCCCAGTCGTTTTCCAGCAAAAGCTGCTGCACGACGGGGCTGTCCGAACGCAGTCCGACGGGCACGAGAGAGGCCGGATGAACCTCGTGTTCCGTGCGTATCGCCCGAGCCGCCGAGATGACCTCGCGCACGAGATCGAAGCTCTTTTCAGCACTTGCATCATGCACGTAATCGCCCACCTCCGGGTAGCGCGCGAGGGCGCAGCAGACGGGCGGTGCCCCGGGTTTCGGAACGCGCTGCCACAGCTCCTCCGTCGCGAAGGGAGCGATCGGGTGCACGAGCCTCAGCGACGCCTCCACGATGGTGGCCAGCACGGCGCGCGTCTCTTCGCGGTGTTCCGGATTCACGCCTTCGTCGCGCAGCACGGGCTTCGTCAGCTCAAGGTACCAGTCGCAGAAGTCGTTCCAAAAAAAGCGGTAAAGCGCCGTGGCCGCTTCGTCGATGCGAAAGGCGCCGAAGCCGTCGTGGGTCGACACGATGACCGCATGGAGTTTCGAGAGAATCCACCGTGAGAGGAGCAACTGCGGGGCCTGCACGCGCTCCCATTGAACGGGCGAATCACCCATAATTTCAATGGCATACCGCGTAGCATTCCAAATTTTATTGAGAAAAAATCGGTAACCTTCGATGCGCTTTGGGGCGAGAGCAATTCTCGTATTACTTGGAGCATACGTCGCCAAGGCGTAGCGAACCGCGTCGGTGCCGAAGGCCGGAAAACTCGTGCCGAGCTGCGACGCCGACGGGTACGCTTTTTTGAACTTCGCGAGGGCGTCGGCCTCGGACGCGCCGGGCATCGTTTTTTTGACGACGTCGGAGAAGCTTGCACCATGCACGAGGTCGAGAGGGTCGATGACGTTGCCCTTGACCTTGCTCATTTTCTCGCCGGTTTCGTCGACGATAAGACCGTGCAGCAAGATGCGTTTGAACGGCGGCCGGCCCATGAAGTGGCCACCGAACATCATCATGCGGGCGACCCAAAAAAACAGAATATCGTAACCCGTTTCGAGATCGCTCGCGGGGTAGAAGCGGTCAAGCCACGGGGTCTTCTCGGGCCACCCAAGGGTGCTGAAAGGCCATAAAGCGCTCGAAAACCACGTGTCGAGTACGTCGGGATCTTCGGCCCACTCTTCGCCGCATTCCGCCGGGCGCTCCATGGCCACTTTGATTTCGCCGCCGGGCCCGTGCCACGCGGGAATGCGGTGCCCCCACCAAAGTTGGCGCGAGATGCACCAGTCTTGAATGTTGCCGAGAAAGTGTTCGTACGTTTTCTGCCAGCTCTCCGGCAGAATCTGAGTCTCCCCGGCGCGAACAAATTCGAGGGCCTGATCCGCCATGCCCTTCATCTTCACGAACCACTGCGTCGACAGCATGGGCTCGACGACCGCCCCGCTTCGCTGCGACTTGGGCAACCGAAGAACGTGCTGCTGCGTGCCGCGCGTGAGCCCCAGTTCCTCCAAAGCTTTTTTCACGGCCTTGCGGGCCACGAACCGATCAAGCCCTGCAAAACGCCCGCCCGCCGCGTTGATACGGCCGTCCAGTTCGAGAATGTTTACCTCCTCAAGATTGTGCCGCCTGCCCGTCGCAAAGTCGTTGAAGTCGTGGGCCGGCGTGACCTTCACGGCCCCCGTGCCGAAGGCCATGTCGACCAAAATCGCATCGCATACGATGGGTATACGTCGGCCGTTAAAGGGATGGATCACGAACTTTCCGTGGAGCGCCTTGTACCGGTCGTCGTCCGGGTGCACGGCCACCGCGGTATCGCCGAGCATCGTTTCGGGGCGTGTCGTGGCGACGACGATTTCGGCCTCGCGCGCCTCGCCTGCATGCACTGGATCGCCCGCATCGCCATCGACCTCCACGCGGTAGGCGAAGGAAAAGAGCTCGCCGGAAGCCCCCTCCTCGAAGTCCACCTCGAGGTCGCTCAGCGACGTTTGCTGCACCGGATCCCAGTGAACGAGACGCGTGGCGCGGTAGATAAGACCCTCGTTCCAGAGCTGCACAAAGGCCGTGCGAACCGCGTGGCTCATGTCCGGGTCCATCGTGAATTTGGCGCGGCTCCACGCAGCCGAAGTTCCAAGCACACGAAGCTGCTCCTCAATGCGCCCGCCGCTCTCGGCCTTCCACTCCCACACGCGTTGAAGAAAGGCCTCGCGTCCGAGGTCGCCCCGGGTCTTGCCCTCGCGCGCAAGATTTCGCTCCACGACGGTCTGCGTAGCGATGCCCGCGTGGTCGGTGCCGGGCTGGTACAAGGTCTCGAAACCGCGCATGCGGTGGTAGCGAACGAGGGAGTCTTGGAGCGTGCAGAACATGGCGTGCCCCATGTGAAGCGAGCCCGTCACGTTCGGCGGAGGCATCGGCATGTGGTACACCGGACGCTCGGGATTTCGCAGGGGATCAGCCTCGAAAACGCCCCAATTTTTCCACATTTCAAACCACTTTCCCTCCACCGCCGCGGGGTCGTAGTTCTTCAAAAGCGTGCTGTCCTGAGACTCCGTCGTCATGCCCTCGGGCCTACCACGAAGGCCGATTTTTCGATGCGCCTTTACCAGGTCCGAGGTCGCGTCTCACCGCACGCGTTTGAAATCCACGCTCGTCCCGAGATGCCCCAAATGCCGCGCCTCCAAGCAGCACGGAGAGCCCGGTTCCACGATGCGGCAGTCGTCGGGACGCCTCTCGTAAATCGCACACGGGTAGTGCCCGGCGACCTCCACATTCAACGCCCCGCACCGGTCGCCGGTGTTCTTGATGAAGCGCCAGCCCGGGGGCCTTCGATCGAGCACCGTGTATTCTGCAATCAAATCCGGACCGAGTCGTTCGTCGTCGGTTTCCAGCAAATGCACGGTGTTTGGCTCATGGTGGCAACACCGTCCGCAGCGCACACAATCGGCGCCGTTCGCATCGGGCTCGCCGTAAATGGGCATGATGGGCATGGCCGTAAGGGAGTGCGAATACGGAGCCCGTGGTCAAGGGCGAAGTAGTGGCGTCGCGTTTTGAGCTCATTTCTTGCAATTTTTTTTCGCTGACCACAAAACCGCGTTCGGAGTGCTTGACGCCAGGCGATGGAGTGTAGAATACAGGTCGTCCAATGGCTGATAATGAACGATTTGCGCAGGCCCTCCAAACCGTTTTTCGCGGTCTCCACCGCCAAAGCCGCGAGCGTGCGCGTACGAGCGACATCACCCCCCAGCAGGCGGAGGCCCTCCAGGCCATCTCCGAGCGCGGTGCCGTGTCCACCACAGCCCTTGCAACGCTTCTCGGCATCGACCCCTCCACCGCGAGCCGCAACCTCGCGGGCCTCGAACGCGACGGCGTTCTCGCCCGCAAACGGGCCACCGGCGACGGCCGTCAAACCGACGTGCGCCTCACGGCACGGGGCAAGCGCATCGCCGACGGCGTGGGCAACGCCGCGACCCAAGCGCATCTTTCGCTCTACGATCGCCTCGGCCGCACCGACCGCACGCGCGTTGTCGAAGCCCTTGAGACCATCGCCGCGCTCCTCGAAGGCTGAGCGTCCGTCGTTCGTCCGCGGGCGCTAGCGCCCAAAAACAAAAAGCCGCCAGGTTTCGACCTAAGCGGCTTTTGTAGTTTTTCAGTTATCTCTTCCGTTGCGAGCAAACGGCAAAGATTCTTGCTGCATGGCTCCGGGCACGGGCTCAGGGTCTACGCCCAAGAGCCGTTCTTCGCGCGCCAGGTCCGCATCGACCAGCGCCGTATTGTCGTAGGCAAACGACAGCGCGTCCAGCAATCGGGCGGGCCCGAGCTGGGGATAACGCTTCAACATCGTCTCGACCGAGACGCCCTTGCGGTGCCACGACCACAGACGGCGCACGGGAACCTTGGTGCCCGCGACCAAGGGACTGCCCTGCAAGACCGACGAATCACACACGACATGCGGATGATAAACACGGGTCGGCGGCAGCATGCGCGACAAATGCCAGCTATTTTACGGGCGGGCCAACAAACGGACGGCCACCTGCCAGGCGCCCGCGCCGCGATCCAAGCGTAGTCGGGCTAGCATGGGCTGCGGCACGAGGCCAGAGACGGGCGACCACGAAGGTCTAGGTGGAGCCGACGACTTCGGCCCGACGGCGAGCGTGGGTGACCTGGCTCCCCTTCTTGCCGGCCGCGCGGGCTTCGTCGGTCGTGAACTTGTGGGCCGTGCCCGCGCGGTGAGCGGCTTGGCCGCCTTTGCGCGAGATTTCGCTGCGCGCGGCTGTATCGAGGGCGGCAAAGCCACGCAAACGCTTGGGGGCGGCTGTCTCGGTAGCGCCAGGGGCGGCAGCGGCAGTGGGGGAAGCATTGACGGCGACGGATTCGTTCTCTTGGGACATGGTTCTCTTTGTGGGTGACGGTTTTAAATCAACAGAAATCGACGGTGCCGGGGCGAGGAGGCTGAGACTCCTATCGGCAAAGCTCGGTGTGCCTGAACCGAGGGACACCATGCTTATGCCTCACGCAAACATCAAGGGCTTATTGTCACGGCGACGCTTTTGCGCGAATACCCCCCCCACCGAACGTTCTTCGCGTTTATGAAAAAGGTGCCGAGCACGCACGCATTCGACCCCGCCTCACGGAGAAAAAAGCTGCAAAAAGCCTCACAGACCCGGGACTTGCAGCCGGGCCGAGAACATTGCGGACCCGTTGCCCGTTCGTCACGCGACAGGGCTTCGGGGGGGTGGACTTTACCGCTTATACTTGCGCTATCGCGTTGATATTGCAGCGGTGATGCGCGCCGCCACCGACGCCGCATCGAGGGCATATTCTTTGTAGAGCACCGTATCGGGCGCGCTTGCACCGAACGAGTCGATGCCGAGCAAAATCGCGTCGCCGCCCAGCACCGACGCCCATGGCCCCACGCGGCCGGCCTCAAACGCAGCGGCTCGCACGCCCTTCGGCAACACCGAGGCACGGTACTCCGCCGATTGCTCGAGAAAACGTTCGAGGCACAGCGCCGACACGACGCGCACGCTTTTTCCCTGGGATTCCAGGAGGGAGCGGGCTTCGATGGCACCGTGAACTTCCGCCCCAGAGGCGACGATGATGACGTCGATTTCGGGCGAACGCGACGCCTCCACGGCCACGTAAAGGCCCTTGAGCATGTCGTCGCGACGGAAAGCCTGTGGGCGCGCGATCGCGGGCACCTTCTGGCGCGAGAGGGCAAAAACGGTCGGCGCATTTTTTCGTTCGAGGGCGATCGTCCACGCGGCGGCGCACTCGAGGCCGTCCGCGGGGCGCACGAGAGCGACACCGGGAATGAGCCGCAGCGAGGCAATTTGCTCGATGGGCTGATGGGTCGGGCCATCTTCGCCGAGGAGCAAAGAGTCGTGGGTGTAGATCCACAAACAGCGCTGGCCCATCAGCGAACTGAGGCGAATCGATGGCCGCATGTAGTCGCTGAAGATCAAAAACGTGGATCCGTACGGCACAAATCCGCCGAAGAGCGCGAGGCCATTGCAGATTGCACCCATGCCGTGTTCGCGAATACCGAAGTGCAAATTCCGGCCCGCAAACGAGTTGCGCGCGATGCTTTCAGACTTCGCGATAAGCGTTTTGGTCGAGGGCCCGAGGTCGGCGGAACCGCCCACAAGCCCCGGCACAAGGGCCGCCACGCGCTGCTGCACGGCGCTCGAAAGAGAGCGGGTCGCGTCGTCTTTTTGAGGCACGGCCGCGAGCAATTCTTCGAACAGATTGTCAGGCAATTCGCAGGCGATAAATGCGTCGAGGCTGGCAGCTGTCTCCCGGTTGGCCTCGCGCCACGCCGCGTACTCGCGGTGCCATTCCGCATGGGCAACATCGAGCCGCGCACGAACGGTTTCGTAGTGCGCGACCGCCAGCGGGTGAACCTCAAAGGTCTTCTCCGGATCGAATCCGAGAACCTTTTTTGTGGCCGCGATCTCCGCCGCACCCAGTGGGGCGCCATGGGCCTCGGAGGTGTCGTGCGCGTGAGGAGCACCGTGCGCAATATGAGTGCGTGCAACAATGAATGATGGCCGCGTTGCCTCGCGCTTTGCCGCCTCGAACGCGCCCCGAAGAGCCTCGTGATCATGGCCGTCGATGCGTTGCACGAACCAGCCCATGGCCGCGTAACGGGCGCCCACGTCTTCGGTGAACGACAGCTCGGTGCCGCCCTCGATCGTGATGCGGTTGTCGTCCCAAAGCACGCACAGGTTCGAGAGCCCAAGGTGCCCCGCGATGCTTGAGGCCTCCATCGCGACGCCCTCCATCACGTCGCCGTCGCTGGCGATGCACCAGATGCGTGTAGACTGAAAGGGAAACCCGAAGCGCGCGGTCGCCATTTTGGCACCGAGAGCCATGCCGATGGCGTTGCCCACGCCCTGCCCGAGGGGACCCGTGGTGGTCTCGACCCCTGGAGTATGACCGACTTCCGGATGCCCGGGGGTTTTCGATCGCCACTGGCGAAAGCTCTTCAGGTCGTCGATCGTGAGGTCGTACCCGGTGAGGTGCAGCATCGAATAAAGGAGCATCGACGCGTGGCCGACGGACAGCACGAAGCGATCGCGACCGAGCCACCGCGGGTCTTTGGGGTTGTGCCGAAGCACGTCGCTGAAGAGAACGTGCGCGGCGTCGGCGAGGCCCATTGGCGTGCCCGGATGGCCGCTTTTGGCCTTCTCGACCGCGTCCATCGACAGCACCTTGATCGTGCCCACACAGGCGGCGGCAGCAGGATCGACAGGGGCGGCGAAGGGCGGAACGGAGGCAACCATGCCGCGGCCCATAGCGCATTTCGCGCGCCGTTCGACGCCTTTATCGAGGCCGCGCGGTCACCGGGGAATCGCTCCGTGAAGCCGCGATCGTTCCACGCGAAAAGGGCTCAGTTCGCCCGCGGCGTCTTCCTCGATCGTGACGATGAAGCCGCGTTCGTCGACGTGAAAAAGATCACCGCCGGGGCCACGCAATCGGCCCTTCGTAGCCCGCACAAATTCTTGATCGCTGAGCGTGACGGAAGTTCCCTCGATGTGGACGCGACGAGCAGAAACGCGGGCAACCTTGCCCTCGGACAGGCTCTGAAAGAGCGGCGCGAGACTCAGGTCGCTGGCGATGGGTTTGTCGACCGCGAGCTGACGGCTCACGGACTGACCCGAGAGGATTCCTTTCGCCACAATCGATCCATCGGGCTGCCTTTGAACCGTGAGATCGTAGACCGGTGTTCCGTCGTTCTTGAGCATCACGTGCAGCTCGCGCACGTTGCGCTCTTCGTCCAATCGCTCGATCGTAACGTCGTCGATCGTCGTCAGTCCGGCCTCGCCCACGCGGCCCGCGAGTCCCCGAATTTTGAACCACGAGAGCCCGCCCTTGGCCCCGGCGCGGCGCAAATAGCGGTATTCAAATCCGACCGGCACATCGCCCAAAAAGACCGTGTTCGTCTCGGCGTAGAGCGGTTTTTCGCGACTACTTTCGCCGTTCCAACACTGCGACTCGGAAAGGTCTTCGATCATCGCGAAGAGTTCGGCCACGCGCCCTGGGCCCTCGGTGCTGCACGAGACCGTGCCTTCGGCGGAACCAAAAACGCCGAGCTGCGCGATGCCCTTCGGGTCGTCTCTCGGACCGTACAAAACTTCCGCAACCAAATACGGACGACCACTGTTTCCGAGGCGTGCCGCGGTGCGGACAACCGCGACGTCACCGTGGGCGCGAACCGTTCGCGCGGCGGCGCTGAGCTTCGTCGCGAGGCTCCACGGCTCGTCAAACACCTCGCAGCTAATCGAGCGTTTTCCCACGCCGATAACGAATTTTGTGCCCACCGCCTTTGCCTCGCCCGGCGCGCGAACCTGCGCCTGAAACGAACCATCGGGCAGACGTACGTCGCGCACCACGAACGCCGCCGGAAGCGATGTCGGCGTCTCGGGCACGGCCCCATCGAGCACGCTTAACCCGACTCCACATCCCGATGCGACGAGCGCCGTGAGACCGATCCGAATGCATGCAATCTGCAACGACCTTCCTCGACTCATGGCTTGACCGCGAGGATCGACAACACGGTCAGGTGCTCCGTCTTCGCGGCGGTCACCGCGAGCGCG
>CAMCKZ010000020.1 GCA_945875545.1 Polyangium aurulentum
TGCGGCGCTCACCTATCTCTACCGGCGGGTCAACGGGCTGCAGGGCAAAGCGGTCGCGGGGCCGTCGCTCGAAGAACTGACCGCGCGCGCGGCTCAATTCCCAGGTGAATGGCTGTTGCACGGTGCGATTGAACGGCTGAAACAAGAGACCTAGCGACGCGCAGCACGCGCCACGCCGAATGCCGCTCGGCAGGTCGACAAATGCGCAGCCGGCGATTTTTTCGACGGTCTTTTTTTCGAAGGTCGTGACTTGGCGTAGCCGCCGAAAAGGGCGCTAGATGGCGCGCTTCGTCTTGTAATTCTTGGCGAAATAGACCTCGAGGCCGACCCAGCTGCGCGAGGCGCGAAGGCCCGTGACGGGCGCGCCGGCTTTGGGAACGGGAACCATGACTCCGCGGTCGTTGACGGGCGCGTTCCATGGGTCGAGAAGAACAAATTTGGTGGGATTGAGCGTGCTGTCGACGCCGCCGAGAACAATGTAGTGGCCAATTTCAGCCGCCGACGCGCCCTTCGCACCGATGCCGAGCATCACGGGCCAGCCGTTGGCGATCGATGTGCCAATGGCCTTCAATTGGGTGGCGCTCGCGGTATAACTGACCGCGGCCATGTACCCGGAGGCCAAAGGCAGGCCGATCCCTGTAAACGTGGCGCGAACGCGGTCGCGGGCGGGCATCGTCTGACCGGTGCGGGCCCAAGCTTGGTCCATGGTGATGGGCGAGGTCGTCAAGTAGTTGAAAATCGTGGTGCAGGCCGCCAAGTAGCAATGATGGGCGTGATCGCTGCCGCGGCCGCCTTGCGAAACCGTCACGATGTCGAGGAGTGAGCTTGACAGTGCGTCTTCGGAGGACGCGGACGAATCATCCAGTGCGAGAGCTTCTTCGTTGGTGCCGGGGGCCGAGCCACAACCGGCCAACGCAAGGGAAAGAAACGCACCAGCAACCTGCGACACGATTGAACGGACCATGAGACCTCCAGAAGGTAGAGCAAGGGGGCAGCGCTGTGCGCTGTTTGAAGTGGTGTGCCCTACTCTAATCTGGCCAAAAGTAAGTGCAAGAAGAAAATGTCGCACACCGAACGACATGTGGAAAAAGGCAAGAAATATGCCCTCTTTTTTTTCGCTGCGGAAAAAGTAAGGGGCGACGCAGCTCGTTCTTGCTGGCGTCGCCCGAAAGCCGCAAAGACGTCGGTGGGAACGAAAGGCGGGCCCCCGTTTCCCAGCGTCGACCGAGAGCGCTTTTCTGTCGAATTGACCCCGCACGGAGTCGTGCCGCTCAGCATATAAGCTGGTGGGGGTCGTCGGGGGAGCGGCAGCAGGCGGCCACTCTTAACAGGCCGACCGTAAACGGCTCTAGATGGCGCGCCGGCGCACGGGATTGGCTGCGGGCGTCCGGGATTTCGGCTTGGCGGGCGGGGCCATTCGGCGCGCGGAGGCGTTGGTTGCCCCGGATTCTGGCTTGGCTTCGCCGTCGGCCGTCGGGGCGCGCGCCGCCGATTGGGCTGCGAACTCCGCCGCCTGCGCCGCATCGTCTTTGGCCGCGCAGCACTTCTTGTACTTGTTGCCCGAGTTGCACGGGCATGGGTCGTTGCGTCCAATTTTCATAACGGGCGGGTCTCCTGCGGCGCGCAAACGGGCCGCCAATCACTGGGTGAAGCCCCGAAAACGGGGCCACGGGTCTTGTGGGCGATAAACCGGGGTTTTGGCCCAAAGCGAACGCCTGCGGCCAACCGCGAACGCCCGAAGCCGGACGACTACCACCGGTGGCCACGCGCGGCAACGAAGACGCGGGCGGCTCGGTGAGGCGGCGGCCCGAAGATGCGCACGTCGTTGGAGCCGGACGTGGGCCGTGACGGGGCCCGCAAGCGCAGCCCTGAGACCGCGGCGGCAATCCTCGCGTGCCGGCCCGGTTCACCCGAACGAGAGATGAGTCTACCTGATGTCTTTCATAATTGGCGTGATTGTTCCCGAGCTCATGCTTCATGGGTGCCGATTCATCCGGACTACGCCGGCATTGGGGGCCACGATGATGAAAGTACAACCGCAGAATAATGCAATTATGGGATTCGAAGGGGCCGCCGAGAGCCGGCGGTCACGGGCGCGCGACTGCATTTTGGCGAGGTGCGTTCGCCGGAACACGCCGCACGATTTGTTCCCTCGGCGAATGCGGCCCCAAATTTCGGCTACACACACAGTACGTGGTTGGCGCGGTTTTCGCTTGACGACCAGCGGAATCCGGCGGATCACGCGTCCGGCGACGCGGACGTGGCGATACACACGATGATGCCAGCGCTGCTGGCCGGGCTTGAAGCGGGACGGTTCGCCGCCGTGTTGGCCGCCTTGGCGGGCGCGGCGACGTTTACTTTGTGGGCAAACGCGGCCCCGAATGCGGTGCCACATCGGGCTCCACGTGCACCGTTAGCTCCGCACGCGGCATGCGGTCTTCGAGGGCTGCTTCGAGGGCGTCGCAGCGATCGTGGGCTTCGAGGACGGAAAGATCGGAGCGAACCACGAGGTGAATCTCAACAAATATCCTCGCACCGGAGCCTCGCGTGCGGAGGTCGTGGTAGCTCTCGGTCGCGAGCAAAGCGCCATCGAGGGTGCGGCGTAGCAGGGCCAATTCGTTCGCGTCGACGGACTCATCGAGGAGCGCCGACGCGGAACTCCGCACGACCTTCAGACCCTCGTGCAGCAGGTGCGCGGCGACGGCGAGGGCGACGATCGAGTCAATCCACACGAGCCCCGAAACGCGCACGAGCAGCAAGCCCAGAACGACGCCGGCCGTCGTCATGACGTCGGCAAGAATATGCGTGCTGTCTGCAAGTATCGCGGGAGATGCCTGTGTTTTCCCTACGCGCCGAAGCCATAGTCCAAGCGCCAAATTGACCACAGAGGCAGCCACCGAGAGCGCGAGCCCACCCGTCAGATCGCTGTGGAGCGAAGGTGCCCGAAGGGCTGCAATGGCCTCGCGCACGATGGCGCACGCGGCGAGCACCACCAGCGTTCCCTCGACACCGGCGGAGAAATATTCGGCCTTGCCATGGCCCCACGGATGCTCTTCGTCGGCGGGTTGTTTCGCGAATGCGAGAGCCCACGCCACAAGCAGCGCGGCCACCACATTGACAATCGATTCGAGGGCATCGCTCAGGAGCGCAACGGAACCCGTTAAGCGCCAGGCCAGCGTTTTGGCTACCAAAACGGCGAAGCCGGCGGCAACACTAACCCGGGCCGCATTGGCTGGCGTTGAAAATGGCCCCATCGCCCGCGAAGCCTAACGCGTTTTTTGACGACCTTCGACGACGGAAATGAAGCCCGTTTCGGACGCCTCCGCTGGAAGCTTTTCGTGTCAGCGAAAGAGCTTGCATCGGCTGACACGCGTGGTCAACGAGGAGGCATGGCCTCGCCCTTGCGTTCGACCCGGTCCGCCTTCTCTTGGTGCATTCTCGCTGGCCTCGTCGCTTGCTCGAGCACGGGAGAGTCCGATGAATTCGTGGTCACGACCGATGCCGGAGCGCGTCGCGATGTGGGCGCGCCGGCGAATGAAGACGCCACGGCACCCGAGGGCGACGCGTTCGTAGTAGGCCCCGACGCGGGCCCGCAAACCGCCGCCGATGCAGCGCTGCCGCCCGCAGACGCGGCGCGGGACTCCAGTATTTTGCCTGATACGGCGGCTCCCCCTGTGGACGCGGGAACACCTGCCACAGACGCGGGAACACCCGCCACAGACGCGGGAACACCTGTCACGGACGCGGGAACACCTGCCACAGACGCGGGAACACCCGCCACAGACGCGGGAACACCCGTCACAGACGCGGGAACACCCGTCACAGACGCGGGAACGACGGCGGTCGGGGCCACCTGCGGGGCCGCAACCGATTGCCGGATGGCGGCAGGCCTCGTCGGGACTTGTTCGGGTTTGAGTCCGGCCCCGGTTTGCATGGCGACGGGTTGCACCATTACGAGCACCACCGCCGTCGATTATTGCGACTCCAACCGTGGGGTCTGTCTCTCGGGAACTCCTGCAAATTACTGCGTGCAAGCGTGCGCTTTTGCCAACAGCACGGCGAGTCCGACGGGCTGCACCGGGGCCAATCGCTGCAACGCTTATGGGTTTAGTCGCACGGCGGCCGGGATTGTTTCCGGGGTCGGTTTCTGCCTTGGCGTGTGCACCTCGAACAGCACGTGCGCGGCGGGTACGGTGTGCCAAGTCGAAGAAGGAATTTGTGTAGCGCCTGCATCTTACCAAGTGTATACGCGGGCTGTCGGTAGTACGTGCACTGTCGGAACAACGGCTACGTGTCGATGCTTGGGCCGCACGGGGCAGGCCGGCGTCTGCGGCAAAGCGTGCATCACGGGGCCAACCGCTGGCTGCGCCACAGGATTGGCCTGCGCCCCGGACGTTCCCAAGACCTTTAGCGACGGTTCCCCTGGCTTCACGAGCGCGCCCCTTGGTCTCGCTGGCACCTGTTACAAAACCTGCGTATCCAACGCCAACTGCGTGACCGGAACCTACTGCGACACGACCGATGTGGCGGGTTCCGTCTGCAAGCCGATGCCCTGAATTCGTGATGTAGACTCCCGGGCGCGGGAGAATTCTATGCGCGTTTTGCACACGTCGGATTGGCATTTGGGGCACACGTTCTGCGATCGATCGCGTGCCGATGAACAAGCGTTTTTCCTGCGTTGGCTTCGGTCCACCATCGAGGAAAACGACATCGACGCCCTCGTCGTCGCCGGCGATATTTTCGACACGACGAACCCTCCTGCCGAGGCTCTCTCGGCCTATTACGGCTTCCTCGCGAGCTTGAACCCGATGGGCCTCGCTCGTCCGTCCGGCCGCAAGCTTCGCGCCATCGTCGTGGGCGGAAATCACGACTCGCCCGCGCGCCTGACAGCCCCGCGGGACATCCTCGATGCCATCGACGTCACCGTCGTTGGGGGCCACGATCCGGCCCGCGAAAGCGTCTTCCTGGGCGATGCGGCGGGGGTTTTGGTGCCCCTCAAAGGCCCCTCCGGCGAGGTGGAGCTGGTCGTTGCCGCCGTGCCTTTTCTCCACGATTCATCCCTTGGCGTGCGTGGCCTCGATGGCGCTGAAGACGAGGTACGCGCCCAAATGGCCCGCGCATTCCGTGAGGTCTACACGCGTCTCGCGGACAAAGCGCAGGCGGCCTTTCCCGGCGTGCCGATCATGGCCACAGGTCACCTCACGTGCCTCGCGAGCGAGGGCGCCTTCCCAACCGAAGAGGATGCCGTCCCACGGCCGATTCACCGCGTCGGGAGCATCGGCGCCCTGGGCCCGGGCGTCTTCGACGAGCGACTCCGCTACGTGGCGCTGGGGCACATCCATCGCGGGTTCGCGGTCGATGCGGCGGGCCGCGTCCACTACTCGGGAACGCCCGTCCAGGTGAGCACCGTCGAAGGAGCTGGATCGCGCCGCGTTTTGCGGGTAGACATCGATGAAAAGCCATTGAAATTACACAGTATTAACGTGCCGCAGCGGCGACGCTTGGTTCGCATCGCGGGGTCTCTCGACGAAGTCATCGCGTCGCTGCGAGGCACGGGCGCGAAGGGCGACGAGCTGCCTCCGTATGTGACCGCGGAGGTCGGGCTCGTGAGCCCCAATCCGCGCGCCGAGGAGCAGGTCTTTCAAGCGGCGGAGCGTATGGGCGCCGGTGGTGCGCAGGTTCTCGCTGTAAGAACGCGCGTTGTGCACCGCGCCGACGCGAGCCCCGTTGCCTCGCCCACGGCCGACACGCGCGACCTTTCGCCGGAGGAGGCCTTTCTTTTCGCATGGCGGTTGAAGTACCCGGATGCGACGCCATCCCCGCAGATTTTGCAGCGTTTTCGGTCTCTCCTTGACGGCGTGCATCCGCCTGCGGAGCTCTCAAAATGAGGTTTCACAAGCTCACGCTCACCAACATCAACTCGCTCTACGGAACGCACGAACTCGACTTCGACGCGGTCGCTGGCCAAGACGGCATGTTTCTCATTCACGGCGTGACCGGCGCGGGGAAGTCCACGGTCCTCGACGGAATCTCCCTCGCGCTCTTCGGCCTGACCTCGCGCCTTCGCTCCACGTCGGCCAAGACCCTCGACGGATCGGCCGAGGGAGCAGCCGAGGATGCGGTCATGGGCGTACTCTCGCGCGGATGCGGGCGATGCCAGGTTGTCCTGGAATTATCCCTACTTCAAGACTTCGGCGACCGCACATTTTACCGGGCATCGTGGGGCGTTTACCGGTCACGCGAGAAGGCCGACGGCCCCTTTCAAAACGTGACGCGCGTGCTCGAGGAGCGCGTCGATGGGGAGTGGAAGACCATCGTCGACAGCGACAAGGTGGGCCAATACACGCCGGCGTTTGCCAAGATGTTGCGCGGACTGACCTTCGACGACTTCGAGCGAACCACGCTTCTCGCGCAGTTCAAGTTTCGCGAGTTTCTCGATTCAGACGAGGCTCGGCGTGCCGCCATTTTGGAGCGGATGACCGATGGGCGTCGTTTTCGTGAGATTGGTTCCCGCGCGGCTACCCAGCGAAAAGCCGCAGCAGAAGGCGTTCGCGATCTCAAAGTGGCCCTCGGCACGGTCACAGTTTGGACCGCGGCCCAGCGCACCGAGAAAGAGGCTGCCCTCGTCGCCGCGTGCTTCGATACCGCCCTCCTTCGGGAGGCGCACAGTCGGGCCGCCGTTTGTCATCGCCACGTCGCGCAATCCATCGTTCTCGAAGACACGCAGCGGCGCGCGCTCGGTGCTCGCGAGCTTTTGAAAACGGAGCGCACGTCGTGCGAAACCTTGTTCGCCGCACTTGCAAGCGATGAGCGCGTGAGGGGCGCGCGCGAGGCCCTCGTGGTGTTTCGCGAAGCGTGCGCCGTAGGGAAAAAAGCAGAGGATTCTGTCAAGCTGGCGGAGGCCGACGCCGACGCTGCGTCCCAGCGCGAAGGAGCGGCGCGGGCGCTTGGCGACGAGGCGCTTGCGGCGTTGACGCGTGCCATTGCGTCCCGCGAGGCGAAGCTCCCGGAGGTTCTGGCCGCCGAAGACGCATGGCGCGAAGCGTCGATCGCCGAACGCGATGGGGCGGACGCCGAGGAGAAGGCAAACGGTCGTGAAGCGGCGAAGGCTGCGGCCCTCGCAGCCTGCGGCGACGCGAAGGCGGCGCTCGACGATAGCCAGGAAGCGATTGCGAAAGTGGACGATAAACTAGGGAAAATACCTGGTGCAAGCGAACTAGCGGCGGCGGTGCCCAAGGTGGAGGCGCTCGCGAAGGCGTGGAAGGACGCGGCGAAAAAAGTGCAGCGCGCCGGTGAACTCGTCGCGAAAAAAGGGCCCGAGTTGCATGCGCACGAAGCCACTCGGCAGCCCCTCGCGGACGCCTTGTCGGGCGCGCAGCAACGCGAGGCCGATGCTCGCGCAGAGGAACACGCGGCCAACGAGGCCCTTGCCCGCGGGGCCGGTGACGTGCCCGCGGAAGACGCGATTCGCGCCCAGGAGGCGGTCATCGACGAAAGCATAAAACGTGTAAAACTGCTGGATGCCATACGGAATGCGCTTGGCGAAATTGGGGTCGACGACGCGGACGCGCGAAAGGCGCAGGCCCAAGTTCTTCAAGGGCGCGACGCGTTGGCCCGAGCCCAAATCGCCCACGTGGCGGCGCAGGCTGCGTCCGCGTCGCGGGAGGCGGATTTGGCGACTAGGCGCGAACTCGTGCAGGCCCTCGACGAGCTTCTTGGGGTGCTCGCCCATCGCGGTGCGCTCAAGGCCGACGAGCCGTGCCCGGTGTGCGGAGGCGAAGAGCACCCGTACCGAAAAAATCCCCACCTCGCGCCGAATGTTGAGGAAAAAAAGGCACAACGTGATGCCGCCCGGGCCGCCTGCGTGAGGGCAGAAGCGGCCCTGAGGGCCGCAGTGAAAGACATGAACCGCGCCCTTGGCGAAGAGGCCACCACAAGAACCGCGGTAAAAAAAGACGAGGACACCCTCGCGGCCATCGAGGTGCGCCGGGCCGGGCACGTGTGCAATCTGCAGCCACTTTGGGGGGCCGCGGAGCTAGGGCCATGTGCTTCGGTCGATGACGTTCGCGCGGCCATCGGGGTCGAAGAGGGGCGCGGCGCGGAGGCGAAAGCGCGCATGAACGCCGTGCGCCTGGCGGTCACGCGGGGCACCAGCGCGAGCCTCGCTCACAGCGAAGCGCGCGGAAAAAGGCAGGGTGCCGAGGCCGAGGTGCGGGCGCACGGGGTCGCCTGCGAGGCCGCCATGGAATCGCTCCGCCACGCGGAAGCAGCCCTTCGCGAGGAGCAAGCTGCGGCAGCTCGGGCAGAGGCGGAGCTGCGCGAAGTCCTCGTGCCGCTCCACGCGAGTGAGGCCGACGCGATGGCCGGCGCGAAGCTCGTCACGTCGCGCGCCGCAGAGGTCGTCGCGCTTCGAAACGCCCGCGACGGTCACGAGACGGAGCGGCAAAGGGCCGAGGTCGCCCATGCGGCGGCGCGCGCGAAGGCCGAGGAGTCCGAGCGCCTCGCGACGGAGACGAGGGATATGGCTAGTGAAAAAGCAGGTGTTGCGAGAGACGCGCGGGCCCGAGCCGGTTCACTGCTCGGGGGTACGGAGCCGTCGCGTGTGCGGCAGTTGCTCGATGGTGAGGTCAACGCCGCGCGCGAGGCAGAAGCGAATGCGCGCGGCACGGCGGGGAAGATGGCCGTGTATTCCGCCGAGGCCAGGTCTCGGGCCGACGAACGCCGCACGCAACGCGGTAACGTTCGCGACACGGAAGCTGCGGCCCGCGAGGCACTCGAAAACGAGGCCCGCGCGGCGAACGTTTCCGGCGAAGCCGAGATCGACGCGCTGTCCCTCGATGCCTCCATGCGCATAGATGCAATCACCAGGCGCAGCGACCTCGAAGACAGGGAAAAAGCGGCAGTTGTGCGCGTCGACGAGGCCGACAAGGCGCTCCTGGAACATGAGGCCCGGGTGCCCGATGGGGCCCCGCTTGACGTTGCAGGCGAGGGTGCAAGCGACCGGGCGACGCGCCTTGCAGACCTCGCGCGGGTGGAACTCGAAGCGGGCCTCGCGGCGGATGCGGCCGTGCGCATCGAGGGGTCGCTCTCGCAAGAAATCGAGGCCGACGCGGCGACGCGCGACGTGGCCTCCAAGCACGCGGACGCACTGGCATCGGCGGAGGACGACCTGGCCAAATGGGAGGTCATCCACGATCTCATTGGCGTCGGCGAGGGGGAACGTTTCACGAAGCTTGTGCAGGTGCTCAACCTGCAGCGCGTCCTCGACCGCGCGAATGAGAATCTTGAGCGATTTATGCCGCGTTACGCGCTCATGCAGGTGACCCACAAGACCGACGGACCCAAGCTCGATTTCCGCGTTCGCGACCGCGAGCACCAAGACACCACGCGCCCGATCAAGAGTCTCTCCGGCGGCGAGTCGTTCATCGTTTCGCTTGCCCTCGCGCTCGGCCTTGCCGCGATGCGAACGGGGCGCTTGCGCATCGAGACCCTGCTCATCGACGAGGGCTTCGGTGCCCTCGATTTGCGCACCCTCGAAACCGCGATGTGCGCCCTCGCGGCTCTCCAAAACGCCCTCGGTGTGCGCATCGGTCTCATCAGCCACGTCGAGTACCTGAAAGAGGTGATTCCCGCGCAATTCTTTGTGGAAACGCTGGGCGGAGGCCGCTCGAAGGTCACCTCGCCGGCGGTGCCGATCCTAGCTCCGCAGACGCCCGCGTGACCGCATCGATGAATGCAACGACGCGCGCTTGGCACTTTTCGCCGGCGCGCGCGCCATCGATCTCGATCCCGCTCGCGACGTCCACGCACCACGGGCGAACGGCGTGAATGGCGGCCGCCACATTGCCCGCATGCAGCCCGCCAGCGAGAGACACGCGCCGCTCCAGCGCGAGGGGTGCCGCCAGCTCGTAAGACCACGAGACGCCCGTTCCGCCCGTTCGCCCGCCCAAGTCAGGGGGCGCATCGAGCAGAATGTACCCGCCTCCAAATGAGCGCGCCCGCGTGAGGTCGTCGGGCGTCTTGACCGCGACGGCTTTGTAAGCGTGCGGCAGAAAATATTGAAGAAAATCAGGCGTTTCGTCGCCATGCAACTGCAGGCAATGAAGGCCCAATTCGGCCTTGAGGCGCGTCAGATCGTTCACCGCCATGTTCGCGACAACGCCCACCACCAGCGTTCGCGCGCCGACTGCGGCGATGATCGCCCGCGCCGTGTCTTCGGAAATGCATCGCTTCGTGCCGCTCACAAAGTTGAGACCCAAGGAGTCGGCTCCGAGGTCGACGCACATTTCGGCGTCGTGCACCGAGGTGATTCCGCAGAGCTTGGTGCGCACGCGAACAGGCGTCATCGGCTGCCGTCGCCGCCGTCTTCGAGGTGCATGCGAAGGCCAGGCCCGAGGATGCGCGGCGCCTGGCGAAGGGCGGCGATCGTGGGCGAAGCCGTGAGAAGCATGATGGCCCGAAGCTCCCTTTCGACGGCATCAAAAAAACGGTGAACGCCTGCGGCGCCGCCCGCGTCAAGAGCCTTCAAGACGGGCCGAGCAAAGCCCGCCATGTGGGCACCGAGGGCCACGGCGCGCGCCACGTCGCCTCCGCTTTGAATTCCCCCTGTCGCGATGACCGTGTCGAATCCGAGACGCGACATGCACGCCACGCTCGCAGCTGTGGGAATTCCCCAGTCCCAGAGCGCATTTCCAAGACCCGCGCCCTCGTCGTCGCCCGCTTGCTCCGCCCGTTTTGTCTCGACGCCGACCCAAGAAGTACCCCCGGCACCGGAAACGTCGACGTGACGAATGCCTGCACTCTGCAGCTTTTGTCCGGTTCGCGACGACAGCCCCGAGCCGGTCTCTTTGGCGATCACCGGACACGGCAACTCCGCCACCAGCGTTCGCAGCGTTTCGACACCGCCAGAAAAAGCGCGGTCACCGCCCGGTTGCACAAGCTCCATGGCGGGATTCAGATGAATGCAAAGTGCATCGACTTCCACCGAGGCAATCGCGGCTTGGACCTCGTGAACCTTCATGGCCTTGGCCTGCACGAGGCCAAGATTTCCGAAGAGCAGCGCGCTTGGTGCCACGTCGCGAACGCGAAAAGTCGACGCGGTGTGGGGGCGCAGGAGCATGGCCCGCTGCGACCCAAGACCGAACGCGTAGCCGCGTGATTCGGCGACGGCGGCGAGGGCGCGATTGATGCGCGCGGCCTCCTCGGTGCCGCCTGTCATTGCGGCGATGAGAATCGGCGCGCGCAGGTTTTTTCCTAGAATACGCACCGAGGTGTCGAGGGTTCGCTCGTCGAGTTCCGGGAGGGCATCGTGCACGAGGCGCACCTCTTCGAGGAGGGTTGTGACCTGCCGAAACCCGACATCGCCGTGGGTGCACAGAGTGAGGTGGTCGGTCTTTCGGTGAACAATATCGCTCATGAGATTCTTGCGAGTTTCGCTAGCAGTGATCCGGGGAAAGGCATCATCTTCGAGGCGGCGTGGCCGTGGCGGTTGACGAAATCATCGCGAGTCTCTAGCGCGGCCTCATGCCTTCCGACGATGCGATCAAGACGGAGCGAACCGCCTCGCTGGCGGGGGCTTTTTCCAGCGCGGACGAATCGACCGCGGCAATCGCATTTCAGGCCCATTTGCGGATGGTGAAAGGGCAGGTCGATGGGGCGCTCGCGACCCGTCTCGACGCGCTTCGCGTGCGCCTTCGCGAGGTTGGGGGAGCGGACCTCGAGGTCGTCGCAGACGCCATGAAATCCCTGGTAATTCGCGGGGGAAAACGCTTTCGACCGGCGCTGCTTGTGGCGGCTTACGAGGCGTGCGGAGGCGAGGGCGGCATCGCCGCTACGCTTGGCGGCTGCGAGGCCCTGGAGTTGCTGCAAACGTACCTGCTGATTCACGACGACTGGATGGACGGCGACGACCTTCGCCGCGGCGGGCCCACGGTGCATGCGGCCTTGCGCGCGCACTTCCAAGACGCTTTTCGCGGCGACGCCTTTGGTATTCTCGCGGGCGATATGGCGTCGTCCATGGCGCAAGCGGCGCTCGCGGGCTCGCGGCTGGCCCCGGGCCGCGTTTTGGCCGCGTCCAGGGAATTTGCACAGCTTCAGGTCGATGTGGTGCTTGGGCAAATGCTTGACATGCAAGGCGCCGCGTCGACCGACGCGCAGATGGATCGCCTCCACGAGCTCAAGACCGGCAGTTACACCGTGCGCGGGCCGCTTCTCATGGGCGCGGCATTGGCCGCTGCAAGCCCCGCCGCGCGAGCCTCGCTCGAGAGGTTCGCCCGGCCCGTGGGCCTCGCGTTTCAGGTGCGCGACGACCTCCTTGGAACCTTCGGAGACTCAGCAAAAACAGGCAAATCCGACGTTTGCGATCTTCGCCGAGGCAAGCGCACCGCGCTACTCGTCGAGGCGGAAAAAGATCCCGCGAGCGCTCCCTATTTGAACGGCGTCGTGGGCGTCGCGCAGGCCTCGGAGGGCGACCTCGCAGCTCTTCGAAATTGGCTCACAGAGAGCGGTGTTCGCGCCCGCGTGGAGGCCCGCCTTTCATCCCTCCTCGGCGAGGCCCGCCAAGCCCTCGACGACGCCCCGCCCAGCGAGTTCACGGCGCTCACGTCGCAGGGCCGGCTCGTCTTGCTTGGGGCCGTTGAAGCCCTTGGCTACCGCGAACAATGAGGGCACGAAGAAACGCGATGAGCTCACCCTCCAGCACCGAACAGAATCACGCGTCTGCGGGCGGGAAGGTCATTCTTCTCGGGGAACACGCGGTTGTTTACGGGATTCCAGCCCTTGTGCTCGGCGTTTCTCGCGGCGTGACCGCGCGCCTGCTGGCCGATACATGCACGATGCACGTGCTGCGTATCGAGGGATGGGGCGTCGATGTGGCGACTGGCGACTGCACCACAACAGACCTGGGGCGAGCGTTCGGGGCCCTTGTGGGGGCATCTGGGGTCCGCGTAGGGGCATCCCCGCGGGTGGTCGAGGTTCACGTTGACCTCCCACCGGGCGGAGGCCTCGGATGTTCCGCGGCCATCGGCGTTGCGGTGGCGCGTGCCCTCGACGGGGCAGCCTCTCAGGCTGACGTGATGGACCGGGCGATGGCTTGGGAGCGCATTTTTCACGGAAATCCCTCAGGAATCGACGTATGGGCTGCGGCTCACGGGGGCATTTTTAGCTTCACTCGCGGCGTGGGAGCGACGCCTCTCGCGCCACCATGCACCTTGCATTTGGCCATTGGTTCAACGGGCCGTGCGTCGGGCACCAAGGTCATGGTCGAGAGGGTTCGGGCTCTCAAGCAAGAGGCACCCGAACGGGTCAACGCCATCTTCGAAGGCATTTCAGGACTTGTGCAGAATGCAACTCACGCTATTTTATGCGGCGACGTTTCCGGTCTTGGTGCCCACATGAATGCGAATCACGAACACTTGATTAACCTGGGCGTTTCCACACCAGAACTCGACTTCGTCGTGGGCTTGGCGCGAGGCGCGGGCGCTCTCGGGGCAAAACTCACGGGCGCTGGCGGCGGCGGCTGCGTGGCGGCGTTGGCCGAAAGTGCCGAGCACGCGGAGGCCATTGTGCGCCGCTGGAATCTCGCGGGCGTTGACGGCTGGACGACCACGAGTGCCCAGGCACAAGTCGAAATGCCCCCTCGCGGAGCATGGCCGGTCCACCCATGACGACCCTCACCGCCACGGCCGTCGCTCACCCGAATATTGCTCTCGCGAAGTACTGGGGCAAGCGGGTGGGGCCGGGGAATTACCCAGCAGTTCCAAGTCTTTCCGTGACCCTTGATGGCATGGCGTCGCGCACGACTTTGCGGTTCGACGAGCGCCTCCGGGAAGACCGTTTCGTCTTGGGCAACGAGCTTGTGCAGGGTCGCCCGCTGGACCGGATTACGAGCCTCGTCGACGAAGTGCGCGCCGCTGCCGAAATCACGGCGCGGGTTAGCGTCGTGTCGGCGAACGATTTTCCCACCGCAAGCGGGCTTGCTTCGAGCGCTTCGGGGTTCGCGGCGTTGGCGTTGGCAGCCGTCTCGGCGGCGGGCCTCGCGTGGTCATCTGAGCAAATAAGCAACCTTGCGCGTCGCGGGTCGGCGAGTGCAGGTCGCAGTATTTTTGGCGGCTACGTTCGCTTGCCCGCAGGTCCCATCGGCACCGATGGCTCCATTCCGCTTGCGGCGCAGCCCGTCGCGCCCGCCGATGCCTTGCCCATAAAAGTTGTCGTGTGCGTCACCCACGCGGGGCCGAAGTCCGTGTCGAGCACCGACGGCATGCTGCGCACCATGGAAAAAAGCCCGTATTACGAAAGATGGCTATCGTATGCGTGCGAGAATGAGGCGGAGCTTTACCAAGCACTTTTGCAGGGAAATCTACGGTCGGTCGGCGCATTGGCCGAGGCGAGTGCTCTCGCTATGCATGCCTCGGCGCTCGCGTGCGGCGTGTCTTATTTCAACGGTGCCACCTTGGAGTTGTGGAAAGAAGTGCGGCTGCTTCGTGAGGCGGGTCTCGCGGTGTGGGGCACCGTCGATGCGGGCCCGCACATGAAAGTGCTCGTTCGCACGGACCAAGAAACGATCGTGGTTCCGCGCCTTCGCGCCGTGGCGGGCGTCGTGCGCGTCATCGTCACGACTCCGGGCGGGCAGCCCACAGTGAAGCGGGTTGAGGAGTCGACATGAAGGTCTTAGCACCTGGAAAATTGCTGCTATCTGGCGCCTATGTGGTGCTCGATGGTGCCCCCGCCACGGTCTTGTCCGTGGGCCGCTACGCGAAGGCGAATGCCCTCGTTCGCGAGGTGCCTCGGGCGGCCGAACTGATGAAGGCCTATGGTCAGAAGCGAGCGCCAAGCCTTGACCTGAGCGACCTCACCGACGAGGGACGCAAACTTGGTTTGGGGTCGAGCGCGGCGGGGCTCGTGGCGGCCCTGGCTGCCGACGCGTACGAAGACGGCGTCGATATTGAAGACCGTGTATTCCGCAAGCAACTTTTCGAAAAGGCATTTGCGCTTCACCGCGAGGTTCAGGGCGGCGGCAGCGGATTCGACGTGGCGGCGGCGGTGTGGGGCGGGTTTTTTCGCTACGAACTCTACGCGGCGGGCAAGGCGCGCGTCACCGATTTGCTGTGGCCCTCGGGTCTTCAGCTTGAGCTTTTTTCTACGCAAACGAGCGCGCGAACGAGCGAATTCATCGCCGAGATCAACGCCTTTCGCGGCGCTCAACCCGAGGTCGCCGGCCCCATGTTTGCGGCTCTTCGCCAGGCCGCTATTCGCGCCTCCGTGGCGTTTGCGGCGGGTAGCATTCAAGATGTGCTGCCCGCCTTGACGGCCTCTCGCGAGATTCTGGGCGCCATCGGAGAAACGGCCCACGTGCCCGTCGTGCTTCCGCAGGTGCAACGCCTCGGTGTGTTGGCGGCCAGCGAAGACGCTGTCTTTTACCCTTCCGGCGCGGGTGGCGGCGACGTGTGTGTGCGTCTCGGCGTCGAGCGAGCCTCGGCGCAGTTTCTGCGAGCGGTTGCGGCCGAGGGGCTAATGCCCCTAAAGGTCATGGCAGATTCCCGCGGCGTTCACGCGGTGGCAGCCGAAGACTCGGAAGACTAATTCATGGCCCGCACCTCACGATTTCCTGGGTTCTACAAAATTACCGTGGCCGAGCGTCGCTCGCTCGTGAGCGAATCCACGGGTCTTTCTTCGTCGCAAATGGCCCACGCCTTCGACGCCGGCGGGCTAAATCCCGAAGCCGCCGACAAATTTGTCGAGAACGTGTTGGGCGTTTACGCGCTGCCCTTGGGTGTGGCGCTTAACGTGCGTGTCAATGGTCACGATCACGTCGTGCCCATGGTCGTCGAAGAGCCCAGCGTGGTGGCCGCCGCTTCGAACGCCGCAAAGATGGTGCGGTCCGGCGGAGGGTTTCAGGTCGAGGTCGACGAGCCCATCATGACAAGCCAGGTTCAGCTGATCGAGGTTGAAGACCTTGCCGGCGGGCCTCAGGCTATCTTGTCAAGAAAAATCGACCTGATAGCCCGGGCGAACAGGTCAATTCCAGGACTTGTGCGGCGCGGCGGCGGCGTGCGCGACATCGAGGTGCGCCGCATCGGAACCCCGGAAGACCGCATGCTGGTCGTCCATTTTTTGATCGATTGCCGCGACGCGATGGGTGCCAATTTGGCGAACTCCGTCGCGGAAGCCATGAGCGACGAACTGGCGCGCCTTGTGCGCGGCCGCGCGGGTCTTCGCATTCTTACAAACCTCAGCGACCGGCGCTGCGTCCGCGTCACGTGCCGCGTGCCGATCGATGTCCTTCAGACCGAGAGCATGAGCGGGGCCGAGGTCGCCGACGGCATCGTGAACGCCAGCCGATTTGCTGAGCTTGATCCGTATCGCGCGGCCACCCACAACAAGGGAATCATGAACGGCGTCGATGCGGTCGTCATCGCCACGGGCAACGATTGGCGAGCCGTGGAGGCCGGTGCACACGCGTTTGCTGCCCGCGACGGGGTCTACAAGCCCCTGGCCACATGGCGCCGCGACGGTGCCGTGCTGGTCGGAAAACTCGAAATGCCGATGGCTCTCGGTACCGTGGGCGGCACGTTGCGCGTGCACCCTGCGGCGCGTTTGGCCCTGGAAATGCTGGCGATATCCCACGCCGGCGAACTGGCCGCCATCGCCGCGAGCGTTGGTCTTGCGTCGAACCTCGCGGCGGTTCGGGCCTTGGCCTCCGACGGCATTCAGCGTGGCCACATGGCCCTTCACGCGCGCAGCGTGGCGGTGGCGGCGGGCGCCGAAGGCCACGACGTGGAGCGTGTTGCCGCGTGCATCGTCGAGGCTCGCGACATCACCCTTGAGGCCGCAAAGCGCGCGCTTGAATGCCTGCGCCGAGCCTCCGCGAACGCGGGCGGCGCGGCGGAGTTCGATGAATTGAGTCTTCAAGACCCGACGGACGAAGCCTGACGGCGGGAGCAACTTCGTTTATAGAAAACGAAGTGAACGAGCGCGATTCGAAATCGGTGTTGTTGCTTGACGGGGCCGAGGGCCATGATCTTTTGGGAACGTTGCACGACGTTTCGAATGCCCTCACGGTGATTCTTGGGTGGGTGGGCGCTGCGCGGGCCTCCGATGCGCCCGCGGATCTCGTGCATGACGCCCTCGGAGTTATTGAACGCCGTGCGCGAATGGCCAGAGATTTAGCACGAAATGCGCTTGGTGCGCACGATGCCAATGGTGCCGAAATCGAGGGTCAGGCTCGCATGCAGCCCATCGACGGCATCGTTGCCGAACTGCTCAAGGCGCTGTCGCAAGAGGCCCGGTGCGCCGGTGTGAAATTGCGCGTCGAGCGGCGCGGCCCCAACGTGACGATGCCCCACGCGGCGGCGGTCTCGCAGGTTTTGACGGACCTCACCCTCAACGCCATTGCGTTCTCGCCAAAGGGCACCGCGGTGACCCTCAGCGTCGACACCGTTGCCGGTTCGTGCGTGTGCCGCGTGTCGGACGAAGGCCCTGGAATTGCTACGGAAAGGCGAGACCACATTTTCGCCGGAGGTGCCTCGACACGGGCCGGTGGGTCCGGCGTCGGGCTTCGCCATGCGCGCGCCCTCGCGGCGTCGTGCGACGGGCATCTCGTGCTCTTGGAGAGTGCTCTGCCCGGGGCCCACTTCGAACTCACGTGGCCAAGCGTGCAGTCTACACCTTTACCCGTGCGGCCTTCCATGCGGAGGCTTCAGCTTTTCGCGGGCCGTGTATTCATCGTATGCGATGACGATCACGACGTAGCGGGGCTTCTGGCCACGGGACTTGAAATGCGCGGGGCGGAGGTCCAGGTGGCCTCGACGGCGGGCGAATTGTTGGCTCGGCTCCGCGACGCGAGCCCAATTGACGCGGTACTGCTCGACAGAAGTCCTGTGAATTCGCACCTTTCCGAGCTCGCACGCGCTCTCTCGCAGCACCCTTCGCGGCCACCCGTTTTGGCGATCACTGGCGCGGCCGATGGCCTCGGTCCGGAGCTCAACGGCGTGCATGTGCACGCGCTGCGCAAACCCTTTGAGCTAGGCGATGTCGTCGAGGGACTCGCGGTGGTGCTCGGCGGTATTCGCGACGCGTGATGCCCGCTGCGCAACGGCACAACGGCAAATTGGCGTTGACACCACGCCTGGATTCGGGCACCTTCCGCGCCGTTCAGCGAGCGAAGGTGGCGGAATGGCAGACGCACTAGCTTGAGGTGCTAGCGCCGCAAGGCGTAGGGGTTCAAGTCCCCTCCTTCGCACTGCTAAGAACCCTTGGGGCCTTTGGGTCCCAGGGGTTTCTTGTTTGTGCCACACATGAAGCGGAGGGCGCGTACCACGCGGGTATTTTCAGGGTTCGCGCAACGGCTCGTGCGTTATACATGGATCGAGATCCAGGGCTTCGAAGAGCAGCGATCGCAGCTCCGCGTAGCTGAACGCCACGGCGTCCGCCGACGACTGCGCGTCTGCAAATGGCAAGAAGCCATCGAAGCGAATGGCATGGGCCCCGGCGTTGATGGCCCCCTCGATGTCGGCTGCCTCCGAGTCGCCCACATGAACCACCGCGTCGATGGGGAGCACCAAGTGGGCTGCGGCGAGGGCGAAAATACGGGCGTCGGGTTTGCCAAAGCCGAGGCGACCTGAGTCCAGAATCTGAAAGAAATAGCTCGAAATACCGACTTCAGCGAGCAGCTCCGCCACGCGCCCTTCGCTGTTCGAGGTGATGACCATCGGAACGCCGCGTTCGGCGAGGTCTTGAAGAAGTTGCCGGGCGCCCTCGGGCACAAAGCGCCAAAGATTGCGCTCAGGTTGCGCGGCCCAAAGCGCCTGAACAATCGATGCAATCTGCACCGAATCGGACAGCTCGGCACCTGCGGCGACCATGTGGCCCATCAGCGCCCTCCAGCCTGCCTCGTGCCCCTCTCCGCGGGCGATGGCTGCGTCGTGGTCGCGGTAGGCCTGGGCCATGGATCCCTGGAGAAAAGCAGCATTTACGCCGCATTGATGCGCTTCGATACGGCGCTGAAGTTCGGCCAGATCGATGCCGCCGAGGACGTGACCGTAGTCGAAAGAAATGCCGCGCACGGACCCCCGAATGAGCGCCATACGTTGGAGCGTACGCGAACCGTTCCCGGGCCGGCAAAGCTTTGGCCAAAAGCGGCGGACGCGTCGAAACGGGCGCGTGGAGGTCTTTGCGCCGGGCGCGTTCCGTGCGACGCTCGCGCGATGGTGACCCTTCGAGCGATTGCAACCGTGATCTCCGCCCTCACCGTGGCGGGGTGCAGCTCAAACGCCAGTAAAAACGCAGGAGGTTCGTGCGGCGGGTCCGGCGCGCTGGCGAGCTGCCTCGCGCCAACAATGCCGGACAGCTATTACATCGCGCAGGCCGAGCTCTACTTCGACACCCTCGACGTCACGAAAGATCCGGAAAAATATCCGAACTATTCGCCGTACGTCGTGCGCTGGGAATGGCTCCCGTGGCTCAAACTCACGGGCTACGGGCGGGCCATTCTTGTTCAAGGAAATAAAGCCCTCACCATACGCGACGGGCACACGACGGTGCCGGTCAAAGACTGCCGGGCGTTCCCCAAGCAGCCCTTCGCGCGGTGCTACGTGGAGTTTGATTACGCGGGAAAACGCTGCCCGATCTACGAGGAATTCTTCTTCAACGACGCCGGCGACACAACCTTCATCGAGGCTTGGTCGAATCTCCCAGGCAAGCTTCCCATGGCCACCGCCGAAGACAAGTGGGCGGAGGGTGCGGGCGTTCGGCGTCTCGGTTCGAAGGTGCCAACCCTCGGCGGTCCCGCGGGCGACCTTGATCTCTACGACGACGCCTATCAAGCGGCGGCCAAGCTCGATCCTGATTTGGCCGATCTCCTTGCGCGCGCCGAGAATTTTGCCCCGGCCCTCGTTGAAGAACTCAACTCGCGCGTGAGCGAAAAAGCTATGTATGCCGAAGGTTGCGGGTGGCCCGCGGAACTATGACCGCCATCTGACGCCCGGCATTCGCGCCATCGCGGCGGAACGAAAAAAATCGCTCAGGCTCGCATTGCGTGCATCCTGCAACATCTTCAATCGACTCCGGTCGCAGGCCGAGGGCGCGGAGTTGAAGGCGCACGGCGAGGCGCAAATCGACGTGGGGTTTCGGGCCACGAGACCGGTCGGTGACGTCGGGCTCGGAGGCCCCTTCCACCGCCGACGCGACCTCTTCGCCCACTTCGAAACAGTCCGTGCAAATGCAAGGTCCGATCGCGGCGACCAGGCGAATTGCAGGCCCGCCCATTGCCTGAATCGCTTCTTTCACCACGCACTTTTCGACGCCCTGCCACCCAGCGTGTACCGCCGCCACGCGCCCCGTGAAGGCGTCCCCAACCAAAACCGGCACACAGTCTGCGGTGCGAATGACCGGCGTGATGGGGGCGTCTTCTGGGCCCAGCACGATGGCGTCGGCTTCCGTGGACCAGTCGCGGGCTGGCGTTTGCAGCACGGCATTGCCGTGGACCTGCTTGACGCGCAGCGCCGATTCGGGGTCTCGCCCCAAGGCCTCGAAAAATCCGCTCAGGTGAATCGCGTCGTCCGGAAAGGCGCCGCCGGGTCCGGTGGGTCCTGCTTCCGAGGCCCACCTGGTGGAAAATCCGTGCAAAAAACCAGCCTTCGCAAGAATTTTCGAGCGGACGATGAGGGGATGCATGGGCCGATCCTGCGCGACTGTGGGACGCCGGAGCAACTTCGCTGCAGTGTGTGCTACCTCTCTTGCCCATGGCGGCTCCCGACCCGCTCCTCGGACTTTCGCTTTTGGACGGCGAGTACACAATCCTTGAGCGCATTGGTGCTGGAGGAATGGGTGCAGTCTACAAGGCGCGCCAAGCGGCGTTGAACCGCTTCGTGGCGCTGAAGGTTCTCCACACGAAGTTCGCGAACCGCAAAGAAGTGCTCACGCGTTTTCGCCGCGAAGCCCGCATTTTGTCTCAGTTGACGCACCCCAATACGTTGCGCGTTTTCGACACGGGCATGCTCGACGATGGCCGATTTTACATCGTGATGGAGCTGCTTGAAGGGCGCAGTCTGCATCGCGTCATACGCACCGAGGCACCGCTCGATGAGGCCCGTGCCGCGTTGATTGTGTCGCAAGTGGCCTTCGCCCTCGACGAGGCCCACGCCGCGGGGGTGCTTCACCGCGACATCAAGCCCGAAAATATCTTCCTCCAGGCCACGCCCGCGGACCTCGAGTTTCCCAAAGTCCTCGACTTTGGCCTGGCAAAACTCGATGAAAGTCTGCTGCCACCGGGCAGTGTTGCCATTACAAAACAGGGCGCGGTTTTCGGAACGCCCGAGTTCATGAGCCCCGAGCAGGCGCGCGGAGAAGTCATGT
Source organism: Polyangium aurulentum (assembly GCA_945875545.1). Classification (GTDB taxonomy): domain Bacteria; phylum Myxococcota_A; class Polyangia; order Polyangiales; family Polyangiaceae; genus CAIQDA01. Next base: position 21,352 of record CAMCKZ010000020.1, read on the forward strand.
GTGCCCAGTCCGACGTGTATTCTTTGGCCGTCGTTCTTTACGAGGCCTTGTCGGGCAAGCTGCCGTTCAACGCGGGCTCGCCCGTGGAGTGGGTCGTCCACCATAGTCACGCCGTGCCCATTCCCTTGGCCGATCGGATACCGGGCCTGGCCTTTTCGCCGGCCATTCTAGCCATCATCGATAGGGCGCTCGCGAAGGACCCTGCCCAGCGTTTTTCCTCGGCGCGCGCCTTTGGCGATGCCCTTCTCGCCCTCGCCCTACCGAACCCCGACGCCAGCGCCGATGCGGTGCAATACTTGGGTGAAGAGCGGGTAACCCTCAACGTCGTCGGCGGAGGCTCGTCGCGTCACGACTCGGCCCGTCCGTCCGCGGTGGGCAGTCTGCGCGGCACCGGGCGCGGCCCTTCCCTCGTGATGTCGACCCCCGCGATTGTAGGTCTGGCTGTCGGATTTGTGATGCTCGGGGCCGGCATTGCGTTTGTGGCGATGCGTCTCTTCGGTGGGGTTTCGTGACGCTGATTCTTAGGATATTCGCTTGGGTATCGGGCGTCGCAGTTCTCTCGGGCCTCGTAGGAGCGGCCTCGCTTTATGTCGTCGTGCGTCGCCTTGAGGGGGAGTTGCCACCGGTTACCGAACTGCGGCGCGGCTACGATCCTCCGCAAGTGACTCGCGTCCTCGCGAGAGACGGCTCGACCCTCGCCGAACTCTTCACGGAGCGTCGCACCATCGTTCCCATCGAACAGATTCCGGGTCACGTAAAGCTCGCGGTACTGGCCGCCGAAGATGCCAGTTTTTACGAACATGAGGGCCTCAATTATCTAGGAATTGGCCGAGCATTTCTCGTCAACCTGCGGAGCGGGCGCCTGCGGCAAGGCGGCTCCACGATTACGCAGCAGGTGGTTAAAAATCTCCTTCTCGACCATCAGCGAACGCTGCGCCGAAAATTGAAAGAGGCCCTGCTCGCGCGCCTTCTGGAGCAAGAGCTCGCCAAAGATGAGATTTTGGGTCTGTACCTGAACCACATCTATTTTGGCCACGGTCGCTACGGCGTTGAAGAAGCCTTCCGTTTTTACTTTGGGCATTCCGTGCGGAATGCAAGTATCTCCGAGGCGGCAATTCTTGCTGGCCTCGTTGCAGGCCCGGAAATTTACTCGCCGCGACGCGATCCAGGGCGGTCCATGGGTCGCCGTGATTTTGTCCTTGGGCAGATGCGCGAAAAGGGTTTCTTGAAAGAGGCCGCGTGGTCCGAGGCCCTCTCGGAACCCTTGCATCTTGCACCTATTCAAGACACCTCCAATGAGCTTGCTCCCGAAGCCGTGGAGGTGGCGCGCAAGCTGCTTGTGGAGCTCGAACCGGAGCGGGCACGACGCGGCGGGTTCACCATTCAAACGACCATCGATTCGCGGCTTCAAGCGCTCGCGCGAAAGAGCGTTCGAGCGAACCTCGAAGCGTACGACCAGCGTCATCGCCGGAGGGCACCGTTTCGGGCGGTGAAGTTCGATAAACGAGGAAAACCGCAGTTCGATGCACCGCCCGTTTACCAAGGTACGCCGCGGTTTGAGCTTCACCGCGTCCTTGTGGGCGAGGTTGTGCGCACCGACGACGCACGCGGTGAATTGGTGATTCGCGTGGGCACTCTTCGAGGCGTTTTGAAGGTCTCCGAATGGCAACGCTATGCCCCGCTCGTCAAGGTCGCTTCCGAGTTCGCGGAGCCCGGTGCGCGCCTTCGCGTGAGTCTTTTGGCGGCACCTGCCAGCGGGCATGCGGCGGGCGCGGCGGCATCGGGAACTGGGGCGCCGGGCGCCGATGAATTCGTGCCGCTGCGTTTGGAGGAGGGCCCGGAAAGCGCGCTAATTGCCTTAGATGTGCGCAGTCGCGACATTCTCGCGCTCGTCGGAAGCTACGAGGGTGTGCCCGGCGCGCTGGACCGCGCACATCAATCGCGGCGGCAACCAGGCTCGACCTTCAAACCCATTGTTTACGGGTACGGCCTCGAAACCCATCGCGTGACGCCGGGCTCGCTCATCGATGTGACGCCCGAGGTCTTCGAAGGCAAGTACGCGCCGACCAATTACGAGGGCTGGACGGGCCTCGATCCGTTGCGCCTTCGCGAGGCTCTGGCGAGTTCGGTGAACCTCGCGGCGGTGCGCCTGTTGCGCGATCTCGGGCCCGCGGAAGTACTGTCTTTTGCCAGGACTCTCGGCGTTTCGTCAACCCTTCAACCGGACCTAAGCTTGGCCCTCGGCGCCTACGAAATGCACCCCTCCGAGCTCGCCGATGTCTACGCTGTTTTCGCGAGCGGAGGGCTTGCGGCGCCGGCCCGTCTCGTCACCAAAATCACCGGGCCCGATGGCCTCGACGTGCCGCTCCCCACGCCGCGCGAGACCAAACGGGTGATGTCGGCGGAGGGTGCGTTTCTCACCACGAGCCTCCTGTCGAGTGTGGTGGACCATGGAACGGCCGCGCGAGCACGGGTTCTCGGCCGCCCGCTTGCCGGCAAAACCGGAACGACCAACGATGCCAAAGACGCATGGTTCGCTGGGTTTTCGACTGACGTAGTAGCTGTTGTATGGGTTGGGTATGACGACGGTAAGGCTCTCGGCAGCGAGACCGGCGGCTCGGCGGCTCTCCCCGCGTGGATTGAATTCATGCGGGGTGCGCACCAAGGCAAATCCGCGACGGAGTTTCCGCGACCCGACGGCATCGTCGAGGTCCGCATCGATAAGGCCTCGGGACTCCTCGCCCGCGACACGGACACGAACACGCTTTTGGAGGTGTTTGCGGCAGGCACCGAACCGACCGAGTACATGGATGCGGGGGTTTCCGGCGTTGACGCCGATGCGCAGGCCGATGCCGCGCCCTGAGACGGGCCCCCGCCGGTACCCGCGAGCGGGTCGGACGATTCGAGCCGGTCTTTCGCGGGAGTTTCGTGCGTTGGCACCAGCCGACGTGTGGCGAGGCCCGGAACTTTGCCGGCCATTTTCAGGCAAAAATCCGGCGTTTTCACCATGGACTCGCCGGTGAGCTTGTCTATGCTGCCGCACGTTGATCGTGTGTTGTCGGCAGGCGCAAAAAAATCGTCACGAACGGAGATTGGAGCAACATGGCACTGCGAAAGCCGACGGCTGGAGAACGGGCACTGCTGGGGCATCTGAGTACGCAAGCGATGGGCAGGCCGGATGCGCCGCCGATTCTTTGGGACGGTTTGCTCGTGGAACCTCAGGGTTCGGGCGGGTCGGGGGCCAGTCTGAGAATCGTGCCTCACGGTCGGAACAAGGTCGAGCGCACCTTCGGCGAGCGGGTCGGGAGCATCGATTTCTTGGACCGCGACAACGTTCCGGTGACGTGCCACTTGGTCACGGATCACGAGGGATTTCTCTACGAACTGGAGTTCTGGAAACCAAACTTTACGCGCGTGCAGTTCATTCCCGAATCGTATTGAACACACGCGCTTCAGAACCGTCTTTTCATTCCTCGGGCCGTTGACGTAAAGGTCAACGTCATGGCGAAAGCGAAGATCATGGCTGCGCAAAAGCCCAACCTCCGCGGGAGTCCGGAGGCGGTCAAAAAGCGTGTCGCCGCGCGCAACTTGAACGACGTGCTGTCAGGAAAGAAAACCGGCTTTCCAGTCCTCGACGGTCGCACCGAAAAGCGTCGCCAACGGCTCCTTGGCGAGGTTGTTCAAGAGGCGCTCAAACCCGTCGATTTGCTGCTGAAAGTGCAGGAGCTGTTCGACCTCGGCGAGAGCTACATTTCGCTGCGCAAGCTCATTCCCGCGCGGCGCCTTCGCGCGGTGCCCGAGGGTGCGGCGGAGGCTCTCGCCACCATGATGGAGGCGTACACGTTGAGCGAAGATGTTTACCGCTTTCTGGGCCTGCCCGAGGCCGTGCTGAAAGAGGCCGGGGCCATCCAGCAGCAAGCCGCGAAGAAATCATTGACGCCAAAAAAGCGATCCGCCGGCAGCAAATCGCGCACAGAAGCGAGCAAGGCAGAACCAACCGGGGCGTGAAATTCTGCACAGAATTCGCACCGCGGGCGTGGTCACGAGGTAAGTCAGTCGCCATGGTCGACTATTTTTGTGGGCTCACTTTTCGTCGAACACGGGCCATCGCGATGGTCTTCGCGATCGCTGGGGCCGCAGCCGGTTCCGGCGAGCTTCTCCGCGTCAAGCTTGGGGCCATCGAAGAGACCATTCCGCAAGCGGAAGGAGAGCGACGCTGGGGCCTCTTGTCGCCGGGGCAGCGGCATGCCCTCGGGCCCGACGAAGCGGCGCAAAAAACCGCTTTTGCTAGCCTTTTAACCGACGAAACGTTGCTCGCCGCGGAGGCGAAGCGGCTCGAACTACCGAAGAAGTTCTCCGTCGCCGAGGGGCAGCGCCGCATTCTGGCGCGCGCGGTCATTGATCACGCGACAGCCAGCGTGGGGCCCGCTTCGGCCATCGCATACGAAGACGTTGCCGCGTATTACGAAGCACATAAGTCGGCTTATGTGGCACCGGAGCGGGTCCAAGTTTGGCGAATTCTCTGCAAGACCGAGGGCGAGGCGTCGGCGCTTCTCGCGAAGGTCAAGGCGACGCTTTCGGTGCAAGAGTGGTTCGCCCTCGCGCGCGACCACAGCGCCGATGCGGCAACGAAGTTGCGAGGCGGAAACCTCGGTTTTATCGATAGCACCGGCGTGTCAGACGACGCGCCGGTGAGCGCAGATCCCGGGGTCGTTGAGGCGATCAGGGGCGTGCGCGATGGGGCCTTCGTCGAGCGCCTCGTGCCGGAGCGCGGCTCGTTTGGCATCGTGTGGAGGCGCGCCACGTTGAAGGCCGTGAGCCGTTCGGTGGAAGACGCGGCACCGGCGATTCGGGGTGCCCTTTGGCGTGAGCGGGCGACGAAATCCGAAGACGCCGCGGTGAAAAAAATCGTCGCGAACCTGTCGACGGTGGCCCACGTGGACGCCCTCTCCGCCATCGACGACCGCGTCATCCAGGCGCATGAAGAGGCCAAAAAAGCAAGGAGATAGCCGCGCGGGCCCGACGGACCGGCTTTGCGCGTGCGGTTCTAGTCGCGGTCGTGGGCGGGGTCGGGGGCTGTTGGCGCCGCGCGCAGCTTCAGGGCAAAACGTGTGCCGCGTTGCGACGACCGTTCGAGGTCCAACCGGCCGCCGGCCGCTTCCACGAGGCCTCTGCAAATCGATAGCCCGAGGCCCGTGCCGCCTCGCGTTGCCTTCGACGTAACGAAGGGCTCGAAGAGGCGGTCACCCACGTCGCGGTGCACACCGGGGCCATCGTCTTCGACGAGGATGCGAACCTGCTCGCCGGAAGCTTCGAGCATGATCAGCACGAGGCCAGGCGAATCCCTGCTCTCTAGCGCTTCGGCGGCATTGAGAATGAGGTTCAAAAGCACCTGACGAAGCGTGCCTTCGCCCATGCTCACGCGTGCGGTAAGTCGGTCTCCCGCGAGGGCCAAACGCATGTGCGCATAGCGCCGCTGCGGCTCAAAAAAGCGAATCAAGTCGTCGACCACGCCGAGGGGCTCGCACGATTCTTCCGGTGCATCGCGGGCCGGAAGGTCCGGGCGGGAAAAGTCGAGGAGGCCCCGAACGATGGCGGCGATGCGTTCATGTTCCGAGCGAATTCGCTCAAGAAAGTCGCGCTCTTGTTCCTCGGGCAGATCCCCCGCAAGCACCAGATCCAAGAGCGCGAGAATGGCCGTTAGCGGATTGCCGATCTCGTGCGCGAGCCCCGCCGACAGGCGACCCACGGCAGCAAGGCGCTCGGCTTGAAGGAGCTGTTGCCGCGTGTCGGCCAGGGCGGCGTTGGTTCGTTTCAGTTCATCGTTGGCTGCCTCCGTGAGCGCAAGACGTTCGGCCACATCGAGCTCGCGCGTGCGAAGGCTTAAGACCATGGCCCCGATAGCATCATCAAGTGCGCGAATTTCCTCGACGCGCGAGCCGGCAGGCGGCACATCTGAAAGGCGGGGCAGGGCCGTTCGCCCTTCGCCCACGCGATTGGCCTCGTCCGCGAGGGCCCGAAGTGGACGCGCCACGACGAGCGCCAGCACCAGCGACGTCGCCGCAAAAACGGTGATGGCGGCCAGTGCGAGGAGCGCGTTCGCGATGCGAAGAGGCGTGGACGGACGATCGTTCGAGGCGCGCACGACGCACACGCGCGAGCCTTCGTCCCCCGCGCAGGCCGCCGACGAAGGCATGGTTGTGAGATGCTCAAGGCCCGGGGGGCAAATGCCCGCGCATGCGGAACTCTTGCAAATACAGGCGAAATCCGATGTGAGGAGCCGATCGATGGGCACCCCAGCTCGAACCGCCTCGTGGGCGAGACGCGCGGATTCTTCGAGTCCGCGGTGTGCCTCGAGGTTCGTGGCAATGGCGACGAGATCGCCGGTGATGCGGCGAAAGGGAACGACCACGAGCGCGATGGCCACGGCCACGCTCACCAACAAAAACACGCGCAGAGGAAAGGAGCGCGGGGCGGCGACGGGGTCAGTCATCGGTGGTTGTAAGATGCACGACGATGCCTCGCGCCAGATCTTCTTCCAAGGCGAGGAGCGAGTCGTCCGAGCGAATGACGTACACCGGGTATCGCTGATCCACGGCGATTTCCATGCCTGGAACGATTCCAAGGGCCGCCAAGCGATCGACGCGGGCAGGCGGAAGGTCGATGGCACCGATGATGGCGGAGGCGCCGATCGGAATCTGCGACAGGCGAAGGTCGGTCATGTTCGACCGAGCGCGTTCCTGGGCTTCAGAAGGCTCTTCACGAGCTCCACGAGGCGGGAGGTGGGTGGAAACTCGTAGCCGCACGCGGGGCACGTGACGAGGCCGCAGCCCTTGGAGATAGGGCAGCCCGCTTGGCAGGCGGCGCCTTCCTCGTTGGTAAAATCGTGACCGCACATTCCGCAGGAAATCATCGCTGCAGTCGAGCTTAGGACTTGCGGGGCGAGAGTCACGCAGGAACGCCCGCGCGGGCATCTTCGCGTCGGGCCCAGGTCACGGCGACGCGCGGGATTGTCCGACGGACCCTTAGGACCGGGACTGTTCCGTTTCGATCCGTCGCGCCTCGTCGAACGCAGCCAGGCCCACTTTGAGGGCTGCATCCAGTGTGTCGCGATGCATACCTCCGACAGCCGCCATAACACCGGACTGATACGCAAGCTGCATGGCCATGGAAACCGCGTAGTCGTGCTTCTCGACCTCGGTCGACCCGAGCGAATCTACCCAGCGTCGCAGCCACGTTTCGCAGTGTGTTTCCAGGGCATCGAAGGCTTCTTGAGCTTCGCGGTCGGGCACGTTGCCGAATTTGAGAAACATGGCCTCGCAGGCTTGCACGGGCGCGCGGGCGGGGCCAAGCTTCGGCGGCCCCGCGCCAAGACGACCTGAAATTGCATCATGCCGAACGACACGAACCCCGACGCACGCGCACCAAGCGCCCCTTCACACTCCCGAACCCGGCCCGTTGACGCGGTCTTTTCGCGGCCCCAACTTCACTGGGTGGGCGATGGATTCCGCGTGGCGGGGTACATGAATGTCGTCCCGAATGCGGCGCGGCGTTTGAGTCCGTTTCTGCTCCTCGACTACCACCCGCCGTACTTTTATGAGGCAATAACCAGGGCACGCGGCGTTGGCGTGCACCCGCATCGGGGCTTCGAGACGGTCACGATCGCGTGGGAGGGCCGCGTCGCGCACCACGACAGCACGGGCGCTGGCGGCATCATCGGTCCCGGCGACGTGCAGTGGATGCGCGCGGCGAGCGGGATTCTTCACAAGGAATTTCATGAGGCCGCGTGGGCAAAAGAGGGTGGCACCATGCACATGGCGCAGCTCTGGGTGAATCTTCCCCGGAGTGAAAAAATGGGCCCTCCGAGCTACCAGCCCCTCAGCGCGGGCGACATGGGCCTCGTCACGCTTGCGGACGACGCAGGCGTCGTGCGCATTATTGCTGGGGAATTTGCAGGCGTTCGCGGGCCCGCGCGAACCGCCACTCGGGTCAACTTGTTCGATGCGCAGCTTCGCGCCGGCGGGCGCGTCACGTTCACGATTCCCCCGAAAGACAACATCGCGGCCCTCGTGATGCGCGGCGCGGTCCTCGTCAACGGCGTCGCGCGTGCAGGACTGGACACGTTGGTGCTCTTCGAGAACGCCGGCGACACCATCGTTATCGAGGCCGCCGAAGACAGTCACGTGCTCCTGATGGGGGGCGAACCCATCGACGAACCGATTTTTCAGCACGGGCCGTTCGTCATGACGACGCGCGAGGAAATCGTTCAAGCTTACGAAGACTTTCACAGCGGCAAGTTCGGCTTCCTAGCGAATTAGCTGGGCTTCTCTGGGCCGGCAGCCCCGTTTCGACCTCCGCGCTGGGGGCTGGGTTCAATGACCACTTGACGCCAGCCTCGGATTGTCCTAGGGGCTTATTGAAAGTGATGTTCAACTTCGTTAACAGAAACACCAAGCGCTTTGCCCACGTTTTCGCGGGCTTTTCGTTGGTGGCTCTGTCGGGCGCCCGCGCGCAGGCCAGCGACCATGCCGCGTCGCCGGAACCTTCGCCCCCCGCTGAGGCCGCCCCAGCTCCCCCAGCTCCCACAGCTCCCACAGCCCCCACAGCCCCCGTCGCCCCCGCCGCGGAACCTGAGGACGATGACGAGGGCCTCGACGACGCAACGGCAGCCGCGCCGGAGCCATCCAACGAGCACACCATACCAAAACCAGACGAGGTACGTGTTAACGGAAGCAAGGCCTCGCGCGCCAGTGGTTCCGTGCAGGTTATCAAGGAAAAACAGCTCAAACGCTTCAAGTACGACGACGTCCACGCGGTGCTCGCGCAAGTGCCCGGCGTGTACACCCGGGGCGAAGATGGGGTGGGGCTTCGGCCCAACATCGGCCTTCGGGGCGTGAATCCCGACAGGTCCAAGAAAGTGACGCTGACCGAAGACGGCGTGCTCCTGGCACCGGCGCCCTATTCGGCACCCGCGGCGTATTACTTTCCTCTTATGTCACGCATCACAGGTATGCGTATTGTAAAGGGAAGTGCCGCGATAGGAGAGGGACCCCAAACGATCGCGGGCGCCATCGACTTGACCACCCGGTCGATCCCGGGCCTGGCGGCGGGCGAGCTTGAGCTTGGCGCGGGGCAATTTGGCTACGAGCGCCTCCGCGGTTGGTTCGGTTCCAGCGACGAAAAGACAGGTTTTCTCCTAGAGGGCGCGCAAATGGGGTCGTCGGGCTTCAAAGAGCTTCCGACCGGCGCGGACACGGGTTTTTCGCGCAACGAGTGGATGTTCAAGGCGTCGCATGAACTGGAGCACCGCGAAGACCGGAGGCAAGAACTGCGGTTCAAGGCCATCTACTCGGACGAGACCTCCAACGAGACGTACCTCGGCCTGTCGGACAGCGACTTTCGCGCGAATCCGAATCGGCGGTACGGCGTGTCTGCCCTCGACCAAATGCGGAATCACCGCACGGCTCTCGCCCTGACCCACGAGCTCACGCTGGGGCAAAATCTTACCCTGACGACCACGGCGTATCGCAGCGATTTTACCCGCGCTTGGCGCAAAGTGAACGGCTTTCGCGGGGCCGATCTCTTCGACGTGCTCGGCCCAACGGCGTCGGCGCGCAATGCCGTATTTGTCTCTCTGTTGCGCGGGCAAGGCGAGTCGTCGAGCAGCGACGAGGCTCTTTTCGTCGGCGTCAATGATCGAACCTACTTTGCCCACGGCGTGCAATCGCGTCTGCGCTGGGCTTTCGACACCGGCGCCATGAGTCACCGCTTCGAGGCGGGGATTCGCGCCCACCAAGATGGCCTCACGCGCCGCCACTCCCAAGACGCCTTTCGCATCGTGAATGGCCAGCTAATTCCCGAAGGAAGCGCCACGGTCACCACCGCCTTCAACGACGCGATGACGACCGCGATCGCGGTGCACGCCCTCGATGCCGTCACGTGGAACGTCTTCACGCTGACCCCGGGCGTGCGCGTGGAGGCCTTCCGGCAAGCCTTCACCGATCGCTCGAACGGAGGGCCGTCGTCCTCCCTCACGAGCGCCGTTCTCATTCCTGGTGTCGGCGCGTTTGCGGGACTGACGAAACATCTCGGCGTCCTCGCCGGCGTTCATCGGGGGTTCAGTCCGCCGGCACCGGGCAGTGCGAACACCACGCGTTCCGAGCTCAGTACAAATTATGAGGGCGGAATTCGCTGGGTTCGCGGGGCAGAACGTCTTGAGGCGATTGCATTCTACAACGACTACCAAAACATCACCGACGTATGCACGCTGTCTAGCGGCTGCATAGACGCAAACCTCGACCGTCAATTCAACGGCGGGCGCGCGCGCATTTACGGCCTTGAGGCTTCCGGCGAACACGACTTTGCGGTTGGTGCGCTGCGCGTTCCGATCATTGCAAGCTACACGTATACGCGGTCGGCGTTTCTCACCGATTTCGTTTCCGCCGATCCCTTTTTTGGCACCGTGAAGCGCGGCGACGAGCTTCCGTATTTGCCCCGCCACCAGGGCAGCGTCACCGTTGGTGTTGAGGGAAAAGACTGGGCATTGTCGGGCATCGGCAACTACCTCGCGGCCATGCGCGAGGAGGCGGGCGCGGGCGCCGTCTCAGACGTTCTGCACACCGATCGCCAGTACTGGTTCGACGTCAGCGGGCGCGCCCGCCTCGGCGAAAACATCACGCTGCAAGTGAACGGGCGAAACATTCTTGGCGACCAGTTCATCGTTTCACACCGCCCCTTCGGCGCCCGTCCGAACGCCCCGCGCTGGATTCAAGCGGGCCTGACCGTCACTTTTTAACCCTTAATCACCCTTTTCCATCTCGCACATCGTTACGAAATATCGTCTATGAAATTTGCACAAACTTCTGCTTTTTTTCTCGCTATTGTCTACGCAGGCCTCGGCGGTGCGGTCTTCGCGGCGTGCGGTTCCGGCGACGCCGCCACGGCGTCCGCGACCCCGGACGGTGCGGCTCCCATCGACGGATCAACGGCCAGCGGCGGCGACGGCGGCGATGGCGGGGTGACGGCCGACGGTTCGTCCGATGCCTCCGATGCCTCCGATGCCTCCGATGCAAGGGTGGTGGACGCAGGCTCCACGATGGCCGCGCAAGTGCTGCTGCGCCCCCTTTCGCCGACCGGCGCCGATCGGTTTTTTGGCGTCACCTACGATGCGCAGAACCGCATTGTGGCCGTGGGGCAGGTGTGTCCGGAGGGTACCGGGGGCGACTGTGAGAGCGCGATTGCCAGGTTTTTGCCTGATGGTTCTCCCGACCTCGCGTTCGGCGCGGCGGGGGTCGTCAAGAGAAATCTTGCGGCCGGAACGAGCGGAGAGACGGCGCGCGGCGTCCTTGTCACCGCCGACGGCAAGATTGTGATTGCGGCCATTGGCGAGGAGCAGGGGGCGGCCGACGCCCGTGAGCGCGACGTGTATCTTGCACGCTTTCTGAGCACCGGCGCCATCGACACTTCTTTCGGCACCAACGGCGTCGCGGTCTTCAATCTTGCGCCGGGAAAACTCGTCGGCACGGCGTACAAAACCGACGCCCAGGTTGGCCTGGCCGCCGACGCGACGGGGCGACTCTACGTCAGCGGTTCGGCGCTGGCCATAGGTCGAAATGACAGCGATTTTGCAGTACTTCGTTGCAGCGCGGACGGCGTGCGCGACGCGTCTTTCGGCACGGGCGGTCTCTTCACCCTCGACATCTCGAACGCCGATGCCTCGGCGCGAACCCTCGCGATTTCCCCAAGCGGGCAAGTCGTTGCCGCGGGGTACATGACGGAATCCGGCGGTGCCATTGTGCCTGTAGTCTACAGGCTTTCGGCCGGCGGCCTTCTCGACACGTCGTTCGGTGTGGGGGGCGTCTTTACCCAGGCGGTTTTGGCCGCGCAAACCGAGGCCTACGACGTCGCGTTTCAGGGCGACCGCCTCGTCACCAACGGCTACGGGCGCGGAACGACCAGCGAAGAATTTGACTATATTTCCCTGCGAATAACCGGGTCGGGTGCCCTCGATACCACCTTCGGCACAAGCGGTTTTGTCCGCGTCGATCGGAACGGTTTCAAGGATCAGGGGCGCGCCGTTGTGGTGCTCGCCGATAAGCGCGTGCTCCTCGTCGGTTCGGGCCGCGCCACCGCGAATGACGCGGACGGAATGCTTGTACTCCTCACGGAAAATGGAACGCCGGACACGGCGCTCGGCGCGCGCGGTCAACGCCTCTTTGACCTCGGTGGCACGAACGACACCCTGAGCGCCGCGGCGAAATCCTCCGATGGACTACGGGCCGTGGCGGTCGGAACGCGAGCATTTTTGCCCGCAGCCGCCGATGCGGGCGTCGACGCTGGCACGGTCAAAGACGACGACGGCGCCCTCGTGATCGTGAATCTCCGCTAGCAGACGCTCGGAAAGAACTGCCACCATGCCCGCGACAGCCAAGCCCTTTTCCGTAGCTTCGACCCGGTCGCCTACGCGCCAATACCGGTGGCGAGTCGTCGGCGCCTGCGCCTTGATCTTGGCCGTCGGTGCAGGCTGCAAGAAACCCCTGCCCACCGAAACCGTGCACACCGGCGCGCCTCCGGTCGGCCCCGCGGTCGGCCCCGTCGATGCGTCGGCACCGGTCCCCTGGGACGGCGGGTTTGGCTCCAACGAAGTCTTCACAAAGGCTGGATTTCTTGCGGAAATGTCCGCATGCACCGTGGGGCGCGTGGGCGACTTTTTGTCGAAATCGGTCCGCCTTCGGGACGCGATCGCGGCCCTCGGACCCGTGCCCGCGGGCGCCGATGCGGGCGCGGAGTCGGGCCTGGAGGCCGACGCGAAGGCCGCCTGGCGCGACGCCTTTTCGTCGTTCCAAGAGTTGGAGGTGTTTCGTTTTGGTCCCGCCGCTGCACCGCCCGCGGCGGGTGCCATGGGTCTGCGCGATGAAATGTATGCGTGGCCCCTCGTAAGCCGGTGCCGTATGGACGAAACGCTCGTCGACAAGAGCTATGAAACCCTGGCGTTTTCCTCGTCTCTCGTGAACGGCCGGGGGCTCGCAGCCGTTGACTATCTGTTGTATGACACAGGTACGAGCAACGGCTGTTCGGAGTTTTCCGTCATCAACGGGAGTGGGTCTTGGGCCGCGCTCACCGCCAGTGATCTCAAGGAGCGACGACGCCGGTACGCCGCGGCGGCCGCAGCCGATGTGGCCTCGCGCGCGGGGGAGCTTGCGCGCGCGTGGGCCCCCGGGGGCGGAAACTTTCAGCAAGCGTTTGCCGCGGCGGGTACGGGATCGGTGGTTTTTCTCAAGGAATCCGACGCACTCAATGCTCTGACCGACGCCCTTATCTACATCGACGACGAGGTGAAAGACTGGAAGCTCGGAAAGCCCTTGGGGTACTTCGAGTGCACGACGGGCACCTGTCCGGGTGCCGTAGAGGCGCTGTACTCCCGGCAGTCTACAGCGGGGGTACAGAGTAATCTCAAGGCTGCGCGTCGTATTGTTCAGGGATGTGGTGAAGATTACGCTGGCCTCGGCCTCCACGACTGGCTGCGGTCGCTCCCGGCGGAAGATCTCGCAAATCGCCTGCTCGGCGCGCTCGTAGCGGCACAAATGGCTGTCGACACGCTGGGCAGTTCGCCCATCGACGAGCTGCTCGCCCGAGAGCCTGCGAAGGTTGCCCTCGCCCACGCCAATGTGAGGGCGTTCGCGGCGCTCTTCAAGGGCGAGGTCCTTGCGGCCCTAACCTTGCAGCTGCCCGCGAGTGCGCAGGGCGACAACGACTGATCGCGGCCCGAATCGCCATGACCCTCGTAGAAGAAATGCTTGCATTGTGCACGGAGGCGGTGCGCGCCGTGGTGCAACCCGATAAGCGCGTTTACTGGCTTCATTTGCTGGTGGCGGCGCTCATCGTTGTCGGTGTGTGGGCGCGTGGGTCCCGAAAAAAATCTCTCTTGAAGCTGTTTTTTGATCCCGCGCTTTGGCTTCACCCGTCGGCGCGCGAAGACTACGGGCTCTTTTTGTTGCGGGGCATTTTCCGCGTCGTGGTCTTTGCCCCCTTTGCGCTGGGCGCGGTTTCATTGGCTGCTGGCCTGGCTTTTCGCCTCCAAGAGACCTTCGGCACCCCTTCGTTCACCGGTATTTCGCACGGGGCCGCGATTGCCATTTTCACCGTGGCCCTATTTGCCATCGAAGACTTCTCGCGCTTTTTGTTCCACTTCGCGGCCCATCGCTGGGGGTGGCTTTGGGAGTTTCACAAAGTTCATCACTCGGCGGAGGTCTTGACCCCGCTCACCCTTTACCGGGTGCATCCGCTGGAACTCGTGATGAACCGCACGCGCGGCACGCTAACGACGGCCGCGGTGGCAGGGGTCTTGTGCTGGGTATTTCCTGGAAAAATACAGGGTCTCGAGATTCTTGGCGTGGATGCCCTCGGGTTTTTGTGGTCGACAGCGGGCGCCAACCTAAGGCATTCCCACGTATGGGTGTCGTATGGGTCTCGTATGGAGCACTGGCTGATAAGCCCCGCGCAGCACCAGATCCACCACAGCGTGGAGCCTCGGCACCACGAACGAAATTTTGGAACGGCGCTCGCGGTCTGGGACAGGCTTTTTGGAACCCTCTACGTAACTGCCGGACGCGAGGTTTTGCGCATGGGTCTTTCGCCCCAAGACAGAACCCATGGCCGTGGAATCATTCGACTTATCGTTGAGCCGATCTTCCGTTCGGCGGGCAAGGTTGTCTCGCCCGTGGCGGCGCTTTGGCGGTCCTAACGGGCGACGCTGCGAGCACGCGCGGGCCTGGCGTGCGCCTTTTGCGCCCGTGCACAGTGGACATGAAATACATGTGGAATACATGTTGAATACATGTTGAATACATGTTGAATACATGTGGAATACATGTGGAATACATGTGGAATACATGTGGAATACACAGGCCTCGCGGGGGCACTTCAGTCAATGAGCGAACGACCGTCTCGCCACACATCGATCACGGGCGGGGCTCCCCAGGGCATCGCGAGAGCGGCTTCGTGAGGCAAATCCCAGAGGGTCAGCGTTGCGGGACCTCCCTCGCGTAGGACGGGGCAGGGCAGTCTCAGGGCCGCTGCGGCCTCGGTCGTGGCCCCGCGCATCATCTCGTCGATGGTGAATCCGTACTCGCGAACCGCAAGGGCCATGGCGAGGGGAAGGCTTTCGGTGGGGGCCGTTCCGGGGTTGGCATCGCTCGCCACCACGAGTCGCACGTTCGCCTCACGAAGGAGCGCGACGGGCGGCGGCGCCTGACGAAGCGTGTAAGATGCAACCGGCAAAAGGACCGCGCGCACGCCCGCGAGGGCAAGGGCCTGCGCTCCTGGGAGCGAGATATTTTCCAAGTGATCCGCGCTTCCGGCTCCGTACTTCGCCGCGAGCTCGGCACCGCCGACGTCGGCAAACTGGCCCGCGTGAAGGGTTACGGCGAGGCCAAATTTTGCCGCGGCGTCGAAGAGGCGCGAAGCTTCGTGGACGGTAAACGCATGCGCATCGACGTAAGCGTCAACGCGGTCGGCCAACCGTTCTCGCGCCACGATCGGTAGAAGCTCGTCGATCATCTGCGCCACGTACGCATCGCGGCTGCATCCCGAGGGCACCGCGTGCAGCGCTAAAAATGTGCGCACGAGCCGCGGAAGTGCAGCGTTTTCACTGGCGCGAGTGATGGCACGAAGCTGTTTGAGTTCGCCTTGAAGGGTCAGCCCGTAACCGCTTTTCACCTCGACGGTGCTCACGCCTTGGCGCGCCATTCGGCGTAGGCGGCCCTCGAGGACGCGCAACAATTCCGCCTCGTCGATGGCGGCAATGGCGTCGTGGGAGCGGAGAATTCCGCCGCCTGCCTGGGCGATGGCCACGTAGTCCGCGCCTTGCATACGCAGCACATACTCGGCGTGGCGGTGCCCGGCCCAGGCCGCGTGCGTATGGGCATCGATGAGGCCCGGAGTTACGAGGCCAGCGCGCAGGATTTTTGCAGGAGATCGATGCGGCGCGTCTTCGGCTCGGCCGATGAAGGCGACCACACCGCCTTCGCCGTCGATCACACCATTTTCAAAGATGGGCTCGAGGGATCCGGTCCACACGCGATCGGCTTCGATGCGCCAAGATGGGCTCAAGTGAGGCTCAAGTTCGGCTCAAGAAGGTTCGGCGCCCCAAAGCACACGCACGGCGGTTTGTTCAGCCTGGCGCAAGATGGCACCGAGCATTGGGGCGTCGGTGGCGGCCTTCGCGGGGTAGCGCGAAGCCAGGGCGTCGACGCGTTGGCGCGCTTCTGTGCATCTTACACGGAACGCCTCCGAGGCAGCATATTCGCTTGCAAGACGCGCGATAACCGAGCGCACTTGCGCCTCGTTTTCGCACACCAAGACCGAATCGCAACCGGCTGCAATCGCCGCAACGGCGGCTTCTTCGGGCGTGCCCGCGATGGCCTTCATGCGGAGGTCGTCGGAAAAAAGGACGCCTACGAAGCCCATGGTCTTTCGGAGAAGCTCCGTGGCGATCGCGTGAGACATGGTTGCGGGCTTGTCGTCTATCGCGCGGTACACGACGTGGGCCGACATGAAGGCATCGAAACCGGCGGCGGCTGCTTCACGAAAGGGTGAAAATTCTCTGGCCATCAGCACGTGGAGCGGCTCGTCGATGTACGGCAGTTCGAAGTGCGAATCGGCGAGAGTGGCCCCGTGACCGGGAAAGTGTTTTCCGCACGTGCCGAGGCCGGCCTCGCGCAGCCCGCGGGCGAAGGCGAGAACCTTTGGAATGGTCTCGGCGACGGTGGAACCGAACGCGCGATCACCGATGATGGGGTTTTTCTCCTCGCTGTGGAGGTCGAGAACCGGCGCAAAATTGATGGTAAAACCCAGGGCAACGAGCTGTTTGGCCACGTCGCGGCCGAGGGCCACGAGCGCACGTTCCGACATGCGGTCACCGAGTTCGCGCGCCGACGGGAGCTGCACCACCGGCGACTCGCGCAGGCGAGCCACGCGCCCACCTTCTTGATCGATCGCAACAATCAGCGCGCGAGGAGACGCCGTGTGCAGCGCCACGTTCTGGCGACGAAGAAGATCGAGGTCGCCGGAAATATTGCGACGAAAAAGAGTGAAGCCACCAATGGCTCCGGCCTCCAGCAATTCCGCTGTCTCGCGCGTAGGCTCGGCACCGTCGATGGCCCCAAGAACCAGCGGGCCAACGGCACGATCAGCGTCCGAGATCGTCATTGCGCTACGCTATCAAGGGGCCGGTGTGGGTTGCTAGTGCCGCGGGTGGTGCAGAATTGTTTGCGCGCTTTCCGCTTAGGACACGGGCTTAGGACACGGGCTTGGGACACGGGCTTGGCCCACGGGGAGGGGTGACTCGAACCCGCCCATGCATCAACCGTGGACGTCGATTCGCGCAAGCGTTTCTTTGTTTCCGACGGCTTGAACCTTCGCGGCCTCGGTCGTGGTGGGTGCCAAGTTCGCCTGCCGACGGTCTTCCAAACGGGCCTCAAAAACCTTCTCTTGCGGTTCTCTCTCGGCGCGGTGGAAGTCTTTCTCGATCGGATCGAGGTTTGCCACGCGGCGCGTTTCTCGGCGGGATTCGAGCATGCGGTCGGACTTCTGTTTCTCGGCGGCGACCAGAGCGTCGTTTCGCTTAGGGCCTAATTTCGAGAGCTCGACGGCGTCTTGCTCGCGGCGCGAGTCGGGTACCGGTAACGGCATAACGGCTGGGAGTTTGACGGGCCCCCCGGAGGGAGGCATGCGGGTTGTGTCTGTAATACGAGGGCTCATGAGGATTTCTCCAGGTGATTGATGCGACTCGCGTAGCGGCTCAAGCCCCCCAAAAGACCATCGGACGGTCGTCGACAAGGTCTGTGGGGCGCGATGGCTACAATCATGGTTCTACGTATGGAACGGTCGTCGCCTCAGAAACTTTAGAGAACCGCGTGCGCTTTTTTCTCGTGGCATATAGCGCGTTGCGTTATTATTTAGGCCCATGACGAATGACTGGAAATCCGCGGTCAATCCGGCGGCGGCGCAGCTCACCCCGTACGTTCCCGCGCGCCTTCCGGGCATTCGCCACCGCCTCGACGCGAACGAGGCACCCGCCGAGCTGTTGCACCCGGTGCAAGACGTTCTGGCGAGGGCCGCGGGCCTTGTGGGGGCCTCCAATTACCCGGACGCGCGAGCCTCGGCGCTTCGTGAGTCGCTCGCGACGTGGACCGGCGCGTCCGCGGAGAACCTCGTCGTGGGGTCCGGGTCGGACGAAATCATCGCGATGGTGGCCCTCGCATTTTCGAGGCCGAGGCCCGGTGCGGGGCGGGCGAAACCCGTGATGCTCCTCCCCACGCCGACCTTTGTGATGTACGGAATTACTGGTAGTTTGCACGGATTCGACGTGATCGAGGTTCCGTTGAATGCGGCCTTCGAACTCGATGAAACGGCGATGCGCGCGGCCATCGACGAGCATTCGCCGAACATTATTTTCCTCGCCTCACCGAACAACCCCACCGGTGCGGCCTTTGCGCCGGACGCCATCGAGCGTTTGGCGAGGCACGCAAGCGGGTCACTCGTCGTGCTGGATGAAGCCTATGGTCCGTTTTCGTCGCGTCAACTTGCGCGGTCTCCTTCGCTTCCCGAGAACTTGGTGCGGCTCGGAACGTTGAGCAAGATAGGCCTCGCTTCCCTGCGAATTGGCTGGTTAGAGGCCTCGCCCGCCATCGCGCGTGTCGTCGATTGCGTGCGCCTGCCGTTCAATACCAGCGCCACGAGTCAGGCCATCGCCGCGGCAGTACTTGCAGAATGCACCGATCATTTGCGTGCAATGTGCACGGAGATCGTCCACGAGCGAGACCGCGTGGCGTCGGCCCTTCAACGCGCCGGCGGGGCGATCGTGCATCCGAGCGACGCGAATTTTTTGTGGCTTGAGGTGCCCGGCGAGTCGGCAACCGTGTGGAAAAAGTTGGCAGGCGATGGCATTCTTGTGCGCAATTTTGCAGGCAACGGTGGCCGGCTTGATCATTGCCTGCGGGTAACCATCGGTGCCCAAGCCGCGAACGATGCGTTCCTGGCGGCCTGGGGCCCGGCCATTTCTTAGGAGCGAGAAAGGCCCAGGTGCGCAAACTCTCTCGAGCCAAAGACGCAAAGCGTCATACCGTGTAAGTCGGAAACAATACGACGTATGAGCAATCGTCTTACGAGGCGATTCGCACGGTTCCGAGGCGGCGAAATCGCGCGTAGCGATCGTTGACGAGTTCTTCGCGCGAGAGCGGGAGCAGTTCTGTGAGGGCCTCTTCGATGGCTTGGCCCACGAGGGCAGCGGTGGCCGCGGCATCACGGTGGGCGCCTCCCGATGGCTCGCACACGATGCGGTCGACCACGCCGAGCTTCAGCAGTTCCGGGGCGGTCATTCGCATGCGTTCGGCGGCCTCCGGGGCCTTGGTGCCATCTTTCCAAAGAATCGATGCGCAACCCTCGGGCGAAATCACCGCGTAGGTTCCGTATTCGAGGACATGCACGCGATTGGCGACCGCGAGAGCCAGCGCGCCGCCGCTGCCGCCTTCGCCAATAATCGTTGTAATAACAGGCACTCCCACCCGCGAGAGGGTCGCGAGGCACGCGCCGATGGCCTCGGACTGGCCGCGTTCTTCTGCGCCAATGCCCGGGTACGCGCCGGGCGTGTCGACGAAGCTCAGGATAGGCAACTGAAAGCGATCGGCGATGGTGTAGAGGCGATCAGCCTTTCGATAACCCTCAGGCTGGGCCATCCCGAAATTGCGCTTGACGTTCTCTTTCGCGGCGCGGCCTTTTTGATGGCCAATGACCAGCACCGATCGCCCACCAAAACGGCCGAGGCCCGCCACAATGGCCGCGTCTTCGGAAAAGCGCCGATCGCCATGAAGTTCAACGAAATCGCTGATAAGATGTTGAATGTAGTCGAGGGTGTAAGGCCGTTTCGGATGGCGCGAGAGCTGCACTTTTTGCCACGGCGTTAGCTCGGAAAAAAGCATGCGCGCCACGACGGCCGCATGGGCTTCCAAGCGCTCGAGCTCGACGCGAAGCGATGGATCGGAACCGAGGGCTGCGCGAAGGCCGGCCACGCGATCCAGCAGCTCGGCGAGGGGCTTTTCGAAGGGCAATACATGGCTCGCCATGACCCTCCGTTAGCACGACTGACACGGCCCGCGCGAGGGAAGCGGAATCACGCGCGCGTGATGGCACTTGCTGGATTTTCGCGCAGCACATTGAAAATAGCGACGGGCTCAGGAATGCCTTTGAGAAGCACCGGCGGCAGCTCTTCGAGGATAAAATGGTCGCCGAGGTGCTTGCGCGTGGCACCGCTTACGAGCAGTTGACCCGCGGTCGCGATGCCGCAAATGCGCGCACTCTGATTGGCGGTGTCGCCGATGACCGTGTAGCTCAGCGCCTTTGAACTGCCCACGTAACCGACAACGAGGGGACCTGTGTGAATGCCAATTCCGACGAATACCGGCGCTTCTCCAACAAGCGCGCGGCGATCGTTGAATTGTTGGAGGGCTGTGAGCTGCAGAAGACCGCATTTGACCGCACGAACCGGGTCGTCGGCGCTTGCCTTGGGCGCCCCCCAAAACGCCATGATTCCGTCGCCCATGAATTTATCGAGGGTGCCCTCGTATTGAAATATAATCTCGACCATGCTCTCAAAATATTCGTTGAGCATGTCGACGACGGTGGCCGCGCCAACGCCCGCACTCATGTTGGTGAAACCGCGGATATCGCTGTTAAAAACCGTGCAATGTTCGAGGGCAACTCCGCCCTTCTTGATCTCAAGCCGGCCAGCCTCGATCTCGGCGGCAACATTCGGCGCGATAAGCCTGGAAAAGCGCTCGCGCATGACGATCTCTTGCTCGACCTTGCGGGACAAGAGGCTGTTTTGAATGAAAAGGGCGGCCTGCGCGCTCACCGTGGTGACGATCTCCAGGTCTTTTGCGCCAAACTGACCGAGTCGCGCGGAGTCAAGCCAAATCGCCCCAAGGACGGTTTCTTCGTGCAGCAGCGGAACGACGATGGCGCTGGAAATGCGGTTGAGAATCATGGATTTTCCCTTGGATAGGGCGAAATCCATGGCGGCGTCGTGGGTGAGGACGCTTGCCCGCTCTTTGATGACGTGACCGAGGATGGTCGTGCTGAGCGGAATGGCATCGGTGGAACCGTCGCGGCGTCGGGCCGCATGAGGCTCCAAATCGCCCTGGTCGTTTCGCAAAAGAATGACGGCGCGGTCGGCGGAAACGAAGGAAAAAAGTGAGTCGAGGATGCGCTCCAAGAGCTTCTCGAGATTGCGTTCAACGCTGATGGATCGCGTCAGTTCCCACGCGAGGCGCAGGCGCTCGTAGTCGAGGCGAAGTTGCGCGGGGTCGTTGGCGGCGGCGTCGTAGGCCTGAAAGCCCTTGGTTTGCGCCTGGATTTG